>NZ_DCLI01000052.1:0-95230 GCF_002320975.1 Clostridium sp. UBA1652 | reverse complement strand
TATTTTTGCACTATTATAGTAATATAATTAAATTTACTATATTTTCCATATAAGTAATAATATAAAATACTACTTTTTTCATCAATAATAGTCACCTTTTATACTTTCATTACATATTGTATAGAGTAGCAAAATATTAAACGAAAGGAGCGATAGCGCTATGTCTATAATAAGAGACCTAAAGACAAAGTCTTTAATTGTGGAAATACAGTCAGGTGTTGATAAAAATGGGCTTCCTACTTTTAAGAAAAAGTCTTTTTCTAATATAAGACTTGATGCAACAGATGCAGATATTCATGCCCTTGCTAAAGCTATATCTAAGGTATTAGCCCCTGAAACTGGAGATTATCTATTAGATGAACTCTCCATTTTATCAGATGCTGAATAGCATGAATTTTATTATAAAGGAAGGAGGTGAAAAATATGCAGTACTCCTTAAGTTTGACTTTTGTCACTGAAAGTGGCGATAAGTCTAATATAACTATTGCAGATGTTAGAAGTGATCTAAGCAATGACGAGGTAACTGAATTAGTTAAATCGATACTAGAGCTCAATGTTTTTACTAGTAAAAACGGATCCTTAGTATCTTTTTATGCAGCGAAATTAACGGAGAAGAATTCTCGTGATTTTGATGTTCAGTTATCCTAAAAATTTAGGGTTCAGCATTTTGCTGAACCCTTCTTTCACAGACGATTTTAAATTTTAATATTCTATCGCAAGCATTGCAGCTTTAGTTGCATGGATTTGTGTCGTATCAAATACAGGCAATAGCGTGTCTTCTTGTCCAATAAGTAAACCAATTTCTGTACATCCAAGTATGACACCTTGAGCTCCATCTTCTTTTAACTTATCTATGATTCTAATATATTCTGATTTAGATTTTTCCGATATAATTCCCAAGCATAGTTCATCATAAATTATATTATTTACTATTTCAACATCGCTATCATTTGGAATTAAAACTTCTATTCCCTTTTCTATCAACTTATCTTTATAAAAATCCTGTGTCATAGTATATTTAGTACCAAGTAACGCAAC
Organism: Clostridium sp. UBA1652; assembly: GCF_002320975.1. Classification (NCBI taxonomy): domain Bacteria; kingdom Bacillati; phylum Bacillota; class Clostridia; order Eubacteriales; family Clostridiaceae; genus Clostridium; species Clostridium sp. UBA1652. The sequence goes on along the minus strand of NZ_DCLI01000052.1, from coordinate 94,192 downwards.
CTTATATATATTATTTTCTATAAGCTTTTCAGCAGTAGCTTCAGCAATATGTATAATAGGAATTTGTATCTCTTTTTGTATATTAGGTGCTACCTTGTGCATTGTGTTTGTACAAATAACAATGAAATCTGCTCCAGCTTGTTCAAGTTTCTTTGCGGATCCACCTAATATTTCAGCACTTTTATCCCAATCTCCATTGGATTGGCACTCTTCAATCTCTTGAAAATCTACACTATATAGGACAACTTTAGCTGAATGTAGTCCTCCAAGCTGTTTTTTTACAACCTCATTTATTATTTGATAATATGTTACAGTGCTTTCCCAACTCATTCCGCCTATTAATCCTATTGTCTTCATAAAAATCTCTACTCCTTGTCTAACTATTAAATAATATAATTACTATAAATTTATTATTTGTATATTTAATTAAAAGTACTATTTTTTATTATAACAAATTATTATTCTTACCCATATACTATTATTATAATTAAAATCATATATATTTCTCACTGTCACCATCTAACTAAAATTAGCCCCAGTGAAGCAACATCATTAAGTTAAGAAACTTAATAATGTTGCTAACTGGGACTTTTTCAATACCTTTAGATATCAATAATCAAATATAAGTGTTCTTATATGCTACCTTATAAATGTTTTTATTGTGCTGCAAGTTTTTTATATTTCTCATATTTTTCTCTTGCATATTTCTCTGCCGTTTCAAATAGTTCTTCCGCTGCTTCTGGGAAAGTTCTTTGAAGTGAGGAATAACGTGCTTCTCCTAATAAAAACTCTTTAAAGTTTCCTTTAGGTTCTTTTGAATCTAAAACAAATGGATTTTCTCCTTTATCTTTAAGCACTGGATTGTGTCTGTATAAGTGCCAATATCCTGCTTCAACTGCACGTTTTTGTTCTAGCTGAGAAGTGCTCATTCCGCCTTTTAGTCCATGACTTATACATGGAGCATAAGCTATTATAAGTGCTGGGCCTGGATAGTTTTCTGCTTCCTCAACTGCTTTTAAAAATTGACTTTGATTTGCTCCCATTGCAACTTGAGCTACATACACATGTCCATAACTCATTGCAATCATTCCTAAATCCTTTTTCTGAATCCTTTTACCTGAGGCTGCAAATTGAGCAACTGCACCTAAAGGAGTTGCTTTAGATGATTGTCCTCCTGTGTTTGAGTAAACCTCTGTATCAAGTACAATTACATTAACATCTTCTCCAGAAGATAAAACATGGTCAAGTCCACCAAAACCTATATCATATGCCCAGCCATCTCCGCCATACATCCACATAGATTTTTTAACTAAATGTTCCCTATTATTAAGGACTTCATCCACCAATTCTTTTAATTCCCCATCTATTTTTAAATTCTCTAAAGATGATATAAGCTTTCCGCTTAAGAGCTTTGAGGTTTTTCCGTTATTATAGTTGTCGATCCATTCCTTTATTGCTTTTTTTACTAGATTATCTTCAGTAAAATCAAAAATCTTTTCAAGCTTTGATTTCAAATTCTCTCGCTGTTGTTTAACTGCTAAACACATTCCAAGACTGAATTCTGCATTATTTTCAAATAGTGAGTTTGACCAAGCTGGTCCATGTCCATCACTATTGGTTGTATATGGTACACATGGAGCTGCTGCCCCCCAAGCTTGTAGACAACCTGTTGCACTAGCAAGATACATTCTATCTCCATATAATTGTGTTATTACTTTTGCATAAGGAGTTTCTCCACATCCTGCGCATGCCCCTGAGAATTCAAGCAGCGGCTTCTCAAACTGACTTCCTTTAACTGTATTAATATTAGAAGGATTCTCTTTTTTAGAAAGTGATAGTCCATAATACCAGTTATCCATTTCTTGCTTCTGAGTTTCAGCTGGCTCCATCTTAAGAGCTTTTCCTTTAGCTGGACAAGTTTCTGCGCAAACTCCACAACCTGTACAATCTAATACATCAACTTGTATTCTATAGTTAAGATTCTCAAAACCTTTTCCAACAGCTTTTTTAAGTTTAAAACCTTCTGGTGCACTTTTTGTTTCTTCTTCATTCGCTAGGAATGGTCTTATGGATGCATGTGGACAAACAAAGGAACATTGATTACATTGTATACAATTATCTATATTCCAAACAGGAACATCAACTGCTATTCCTCTCTTTTCATAAGCTGATGTACCAAGAGGAACTGTGCCATCTTCCCTTCCTGAAAATATACTTACAGGTAACTTATCTCCTTCTTGCGCATTTATTGGTATAAGGATATTTTTTATATAGTCTGGTAGTCCTGTGGTTTCAGCTTTTTCTTCTTTTATAGCATTCCCCCAAGAGGATGGTATTTTAATTTCTACTAATCCCTCTACCCCTTTATCAACAGCGGCATAATTCATATTAAGAATCTTATCACCCTTTTTACTATAGCTTTTATATATCATTTTTTTCATATGTGCTACTGCATCTTCTATAGGTATTATATTTGCAAGTTTAAAGAAAGCAGCTTGAAGCACAGTATTTATTCTATTTCCAAGACCTATTTCTTTAGCTATACCTGTTGCATCTATTGTATAAAACTTAATATTATGATCATAGATATACTTTTTCATTGCTTTTGGTAGACGTTCCTCTAGCTCTTCCTTATTCCATCTGCAATTTAATAAAAATGTCTTCCCATCTTTTAAGTCTGAAACTATATCATAATTATCTATATAGGATGCTTTATGACATGCAACAAAGTCTGCTTTTTTCACAAGATAACTAGAGCGTATAGGTTCTTTTCCAAAACGAAGATGAGATTGAGTTACTCCACCAGACTTTTTAGAATCGTATGAAAAATATGCTTGAGCATACATATCGGTATAGTCACCTATTATTTTTATTGAATTTTTATTTGCACCTACCGTCCCATCAGAGCCCAGTCCCCAGAACTTACAACTTATAGTTCCTTTAGGTACTACATCTAATTCTTCGCCTATTTCTAAAGAAAGATTTGTTACGTCATCAACTATTCCGATTGTAAAGTTATTTTTAGGAGTTTCTTTTTTAAGATTTTCAAAAACAGAAACAATTTGTGCTGGTGTTGTATCCTTTGAGGAAAGACCGTAACGTCCAGCATATAACTTCGGTCTTTTATCATTATTTATATAGCTTGCACAAACATCTTCATATAGAGGTTCAGCCACTGCACCTGGTTCTTTTGTTCTATCTAAAACCGCTATTGCTTTAACAGTTTCTGGAACCACTTTTAGGAAATGTGTAACAGAAAATGGTCTATAAAGATGTACCTGAACAAGTCCAACTTTTTCACCTTTACTATTTAAGTAATCTATAGTTTCTTCTATTGGTCCACATACTGACCCCATAGCTATTATTATACGCTCTGCATCAGGTGCTCCATAGTAGTTAAATAACCTATAATTCCTTCCTGTAATCTTGTTTATTTCATTCATATAATTTTCTACAATAGTCGGAATCTCATTATAGAATTTATTACTTGCTTCACGTGCTTGAAAGAATATATCTGGATTTTGCACTGTACTACGCTGTACAGGCCTTTCAGGATTTAAAGAATTTTTCCTAAATTCTTTAAGTGCATTTTTATCTACAAGCTTAGCTAAATCATCATATTCTAAACATTCTATTTTTTGAATTTCATGAGATGTTCTAAATCCATCAAAAAAGTGTAAAAAAGGAACACGTCCTTTTATTGCACTAAGATGTGCTACTCCTGATAAATCCATAACTTCTTGTACACTTGAGGTGGATAACATTCCAAATCCTGTTTGTCTACATGCCATAACATCTGAATGATCACCAAAAATTGAGAGAGCATGTGTCCCAACTGTTCGAGATGTTACATGCAGTACTGCGGGCTTTAATTGACCTGCTATTCTATACATAGTAGGAAGCATCAAAAGCAATCCCTGTGAAGCTGTATATGAGGTTGTTAAAGCACCTGCTTCTAATGAACCATGAACTGCTCCTACAGCTCCTGCCTCTGATTGCATCTCTACCAATCTTACTCTTTGTCCAAAAATATTCTTTTTACCCTTTGCTGACCACTCATCTATATGTTCAGCCATAGGTGATGATGGGGTAATTGGATAGATAGCAGCTACTTCTGTAAATGCATAGGACACGTAAGCTGCAGCCTCATTTCCATCCATAGTTTTTATAACTTTAGACATTAATTACTCCTCCATAATTTTCATGATTTAATTATAAGACTTAAATTAAGTTCCTTATTTTATAGAGAAATTTAGATTAAATCTTATACCAATATTAGTATATCATTATAAATGAAAACGTTATATTGTTTTGCCCCATTTTAAAGCTATGGCTAAACACTTTATAATATTGTTATCAAAAGTATATATAATGCTATTAAATCAACTATTTAAATCATAGTTATGTGTTTTTTTGATTAAAAAAAGTCCCTTTAATTGGGACTTTTATATTCATAAACAAAACACTCCTAAAGTATTAATTACTTAATTCTTCTATTTCCATCCTTATCAAAGTTCTTTTTTAATTCCTTCTCAACAGGGAAAATAGATGTAATCAAAAGAATAGTTTGAACAGTTACTACTATTGCAACAACAATACCTTGAATTTTCTCATTAAAATTTAAGATAATAAAGCTAATAATTATTGATAAAAATAATGTTATAAGCCCTAATTTTGTCCATAACTTCCCACAATATCTATGCGCAAAATTCCAAGTTTCCTTGTTTTTCATTGACATTGAGGTTCTATAACCATAAAATCCGTTTATTTTTTTAGGTCCCTGATTTTTAAATGTTATTCCAAAGAACAACATCATTATTGGAATAACTAAATTGCTTACAAATATAAATATTTCTTGCCACATAATTTCTCCCTATTATAAATTAAAATTATCATCACCTATAATAATAACATATTTTGTAAATTCACTAACCCTTCCAGTAAAAAAATCCACCTAAAATTAAATTTTAGGTGGAAGTTTTTTAAGCTGATTTTTTTCTTACAGAAATATATATTCCAGCTATAGATAATGTCATTATTACTAATAGTGGAGCTATTGGTGCTGTATCACCAGTTTTAGGTGCTGTTTTTACATCTGTGTTAGTAGGATTTTTGGTTGGTTGCTCTTCTGTTGGTTTTTCTTCACCTGGAGTTTCATTTTGTTTTAAACTTTGAGCAGCCATCCATTCCATAATACTTGTTTCTTTTCCATTTATTACTTGACTTACTTCATTATTAAATACATATATCCATGACCAATGTCCATTGTATTCATATGGAGTACCATCTGCATTTTTATACAATCCTGTTGTATCTACTACTTTATCAAATAGTGATAGATAAACATTTTTTGCGCCAGCTTTTATTAATCTTTCATAAGTCGGTACAGTGTTTATTGCTGGTGGCAATACTGTATCTGTTGCTGCCGCAACAAACCATATTGGAGTTTCTTTCATTTTTTCTAAGTCAGAATCAGATATTAAACTATCATTTAATCCTTCGCATACTGGGAATGCAGCAGCAAAATATCCTGGATAATCACGAATCATAACCATAGTCATATATCCACCATTAGAGCATCCTCCAATATATATTTTATTAGCATCTATGTCATCATTTTTAGAAACGTAATCTTTTATTAATGACATAAGGGCTTTTGTATAAATTGAAGTTCCATCTAGTTTTCCAGACTCAGTTTGCATCCATCTAGTTGGTGCTTGAGGTGTTAAAACATATGCCCCTCCAAAATAATCTTGTATTTCTTTTGAGGAGAAGTTTACTGCTTTATTTCCTGATATAGGTACAGTTGCATCAGAACCACCTTCTCCACCACCATGAAGCCAAATAACTAATGGATTTTTACCATTATCTTTTGCTGGAGCATAACTTGCATAAGATAAAGTTACATTGTCATAAGTTGCTTTTGAAAGATCAAAATCATCTACTCCTACTTTTATTTGATCTTTAAGTTCATTAGCTACAAGACGTGATATTGTAGTGCTATCAGATACAATATTCTTTTCTTGAGTAATTGTATATTTAGTGTCAATCCATGCATTACCGCCTGACGCTGGAACATAGTTAAATGGTGAACCTAATGTTATACTTGGTCCTATTTCCATTTCTAAAGTTGCGTAGTTTCCTGTTGTTGCTGCATTACCTTTTGCATCAGAAACATAAGCTTTTGTTATCTTTCTATAACCTTCTTGTATTAATGGTGTAGCTAATCTTTTGTCACTTCTAGAAACAAATGCTGAAAAACTATCAGTATTAACAGAACCTTCTTTAACTGCTTGTCCTAAATCAATTACGACTTTTGTAGTTGCTGGACCCCAATCTTCGATTTCTGTAATAGTATTATAGGTAGTAAAATCAGATTTGTTTTGAGATGCTAACCATTCCATAATGGTTGTCTCTTTTCCATTTATAACTTCTTTTGGATCATTATTATAAACATATATCCATGACCAATGTCCATTATATTTATATGGTGTACCATCTGGATTTTTATATAAACCTGTTTGGTCAACTACACTATCATATAATGATAAATGAAGGTTTTTAGCTCCGGCATCTTTTAATCTCTTATGTGTTGGAATTACATAGCTATTTACATCAACTGTAGTATCATCTTTAGATGCAATAAACCACATTGGAAGATCCTTCATCTTTTGAATATCTGAATCTGTGATTAAAGAGTCAGCTAATGCTTCACATGTTGGAAATGCAGCAGCAAAATAATCTGTATACTCTCTAGCCATAACCATAGTCATATATCCACCATTGGAATCTCCTCCGATGTAAATTCTATTTTTATCTATATTACTATTTTTAGAAACATAGTCTTCTATTAATCCCATTAAGGCTTTTGTATATTTAGAATCTTTGCCTCCAAATTCACCGTTTGGTCCTTGCATCCACATTGTTGGTGTTTGAGGTGCTAATACATAAGCTCCATCAAAATATGATTGTATATCTTCTGATGCAAAGTTAGCAGCTTTGTTTGCTGATATTGGAAGAAGTCCATCTGTTCCACCTTCACCCATACCATGTAACCATATAATTAAAGGTTTCTTTTCCCCAGTTGTTTCAGGTGCATAGCTTGCATATTTTAAATTTATATTATCATAAGTTCCACTTCCTACAGTAAAATCATCAACAAGCTTTTTTGTATCTCCTGAAAAAGTATCAATAACTAATCCAGAAATTGTTTCTGTAGGAGTAGTTATATCTTGTACTTGAGTGATTGTATAGTGAGAATCGATCCACTCATTCAAGAAAGTTTTCATACTGAACTGAATTGGTGATGCAATATCTAAAGTTGGTCCTATTTCCATTTCAATAACTACATAATTTCCACTTTCTTGAGCATTACCATCCTTGTCGGATACGTAAATCTTAGTGATGTTACGATCCCCTTCTGATAAAACCGTATCTTTACCTTTTTCAGTTCTCTTTACGTGTACTTTAAATGTATCATTTGATATGGAATCTTTATTAACTGTCTTGCCTAAGTCCACTACTATTCTAGGGATTGCTGCACCCCAATCATGAATTTCAGTAATAGTACTGTAAGAAGTTGACTTTCCATCAGCTGCCAATACTGTTACTCCAGAAGAAAGTATCATAGATGTTGATAACATAAGTGCCATAAAGCTTTTTCCGTATTTGCGGAATCTTTTAATCATTTTTATCCCCCTCCCATTTTAAAAGTTCCTTATATAGAACCTTTTAAACTTAAAACCTATATATTAATGGTTATAAAGTTTCACTTAATTAATAGAAATTATTGTTTTACCATTTTACTGTTTACTACAAAGCGGCTGTCTTTATCATTATTTGTGCATGTAGACAAGGTTAAAACTATGTCATCCTTTCCTACATTTATTCCAGTATCATATAAAGAATTGTTCTTTATTTCCTTTAAGAAATCTTCATATTCTTGGTCTGTAGAGAACTTTTTAATATAACTTTTACCATTATGGGCACTTGTTTTATAGGCAGAAAATATCTCGCATTTATATATTTCATTTTCTGTATATACCCAAAAATATGGAGTACTGTCATAGAAATCTTTATCCATATATTTGTTTAAAATGCTAAACATCGAACCATTTTTCATGTTATGACCATATAGGATTGTATTTTTATCTTTAAAACTTGAATCGTTTTCAAAATCCATAAAAATACTTCCTGAATCATTTTCTGTTTTATTAAAAGTATGATTCAAGTAATAACTATTGTCTGCTCCTTTAACAATTGGATAATTAACTTCTGTGTCCTTAAAAGAAATCCATCCAACAATATCTTCATTAAGCTTTTTCAAACTCCCAAAATCTACTGATAAAATTTCTTTATCCTCACTTTCTGAAATCTTAGAGTCTCTATTAAGATATTTCTGAAGAATTTCATATTCCTTTTCACCTTTTTTATATTCATTAAAAATAGCTAATAGGGAAACTGCTGAATACATTAAGGCAGAGAGACTAATAATAAGTAATGCTAATCTTGTCCATTTTCTCTTTTTGCTCTTATTTCCATCTTCTAATTTCATTAAATTCATAGCACCTACTTTACCTCAATCTACTAAAATTATATCTTTCATCCAATAGAATTTCTTTCCAATAAACGTATGTTTATTTATTTTTTTAATACTCTTTTACTACATTCCCTTCTGTTACTTCTTGTTCACTTTTTCTAACCAAGTCAAAAAAGGGTACATAATTTTTCTATTCCCTAACTACCTCTATTAGCATAACCTCGTGAGGTTGCATATTTTCATCAATTTCTAAATCGTTTTCACAAAAATCATATTCTCTTGTATATCCATATATTGATTTCTGTTTAAGATAATCAAGTTCTTCTTGATATATATTTTTTTGCGATCCTATTTTAATCCACTCATCATAAACAGAACCATTTTCTTGATTTATTCTATATATCTTTTTAGTTATATTTCCATTAACACCTAATAAGGTGATTTTTATATTTCTTATTTTTTCTTTGAATATACTGTACCTATCACTTAAAACTTCCTTTTCGTTGTATTTAATCTCTTCATTTTTAAAATGACAGTAGTTATAGGCTAGTATTTGAATAACCCCTTTAGAATTCTTAGTTACTATAAAGTCCTCGCCTTTTTCTATTATTTGAGATCCAAGTTTATTTAATAGTTTATAAGAATTGTATATAGGTTTTTTAAGTCCGTTGCTAGTAACAAACCCAAGCCCCCCATGAAAAGTATCATAACTAGTTTTTACTTCCTCAAAAATATCAGTAAATGTCCAATATCCCATTCCATCAACCTTATTAAAGTTTTCAACAACATTTTTAACTAAATAAGAAGCTTTGAAGCAAGTATCATGAACTAAATCTCTAGGGTCAGCATTAAGATTCCACTCAGTAATAAATATTTGTTTTTTCAAACCTGGGAAGTTATCTAAGATTTTTATAAGCTTATCTAAATTTTCACTTATATACATTTCTTCAGCATATACACATTCATTAGTGGAGTCTTGGAGAATTAATTTTCCATCCGAATCTATTCCAGAATTCTTAAAAAAGGTAACTAAATCAGTGTTATTCTTAGGCTTAATTGAATAAACTTTTAGAGATATAAAATCAAGTTCTATATTTTCTTCAATAAAGAAATCATTATACATTTTTAAAATATCTGTATTAATTAAAATTTCTATAAAATTATTTATTCCTCCAACTTTTAACTTGGAACTAACCTTTTTTACAGCTGAATAAGTTCTTTTAAAAAACTCCAATGTTTTTCTGCTAACTCTATTTTCAATGGTAAAGTTATCCCAAATTTCAAAACACCAAGAACTAACCTCATCTATCCCATATCTATTTATTAAATGTTTTGTAAAATTTCTAACAAGGCTCTCCCACTTATCTAAGCTTTTTGGGTAACTAATATTTGCTTTCCAATTAAACATATACTTTTTTTCACTAGCAAGGCTTTCAGGCATATAACTTAATTCAATAAATGGTTTTAACCTAACTTCTAATAAAAAATCTATAAGTTCATCTATATAACTAAAATTGAGTTCTACTTCACCATTAGATTTTTCATTATATATCATCATGTCGTCACTAAATATTCCATGAAACCTTATATATCTAAACGGGATTTCTTGTTGAATAGCTCTAAGCTGATGTCTCCATTCTGCTCTTAACCCCTCTGAAGCTCTTCCAAAGCAAATGATTTTATTCCATGAATCTTTTATATCCCCTATAGTCTTCTCACAATTAATAATATATTTTTCATTGACTACATTGTCCTTCTCCGTATTTGAGCAATATTTTTTAATTAAATCTATAATTTCTATATCTTCTAAATTAATATTACTTTTGGAATTATTAATTTTAATTGGATTAGTATTGTGGATATTTTTTCTATAAATTGAAGGAGTCGTATTGTATTTTTCTTTAAACACCTTAAAATAAGATTTAAGATTAGGAAACCCGTTTTCTAAAGCAACATAGGTTATCTTATTTTTTTCACTTTTCAAATCCTTTAGAGATTCTTTTAATCTCACATTAGAAATAAAATCATTTAAAGTTAACCCCATATATTTAGAAAAATATCTAGATAGATATTGAGGGTTTAAGTTCACTTCCTCAGCCAAATCATTTAAAGTTAGCTTTTCTTTATAGTGAATATTAATAAAATTAATCAATTTTTCTATTCTTTTATCTTCTATCTGGGAATTTGATTTTATATATTCCTTTTCATCTATATATTTAGTTGTAAATACTAAAATCAAATCTAAAACTCTCTTTTTAATCTCTAAAGCATAAGACTTTTCCTTTTTTATAAATGATTCTATTATTTTTAAAAGCATTCTCCAAAAACTCTTATCTTCTTTAGTATTTAAGTAAAATCTAATTTCAGAAAAATCTTTATAATAATTGTTAAAGTAGTTACTATCTATATTTAATGCAATAATAACGTTTTCTTCTAAAGGCTCTAATAAATATAGGCTTTCATTATTAACTAAAAATACAGTTCCTTCTGAAAGATTATATGAATTATTGTTAGTTGTAACATTGATCCTCCCCTTTAATATAAAGATTAGTTTCAATTCTTTATTGAAATAGTATTGAGTTTTAGTTACTCCATAGCTGTTAATACTAATTGGAATATCACTTCTTTTCTCAAATATCATTATACCTTCCCCCTTTGACCTTAAATTCAGATTTCACTTCCATCTGTTAATATAATCCAGCAAATATCATACCAAAACACTAAAATAGCTCTAAATCAACTTTCTATTTAATAAATCAATGTAGTGTTTGTGACTTTTTCCTTAGTGTTTGAATATTATTCTTGAGTGTTTAGCCTTTATAGTTATTATAAAATAATTTAATTTTCATAATAAAAATAGCTGATACTAAGAACCTCAAGCTCCTAATATCAGCTATTTAATATAATATATATAATTTTAAGAAAGTTCAAAAGCTCCTGTATAAAGCTGATAATACCTTCCTTTTTGATTAATTAAGTCATCATGATTTCCTCTTTCGATTATCTTTCCTTGGTCTAAAACCATAATAACATCTGAATTTTTAACTGTAGAAAGTCTGTGTGCAATTACAAATACTGTCCTGCCTTTCATAAGTTTATCCATACCTTCTTGAACTATCTTCTCTGTTCTTGTATCTATACTTGAAGTAGCTTCATCTAATATTAAAACTGGTGGATCAGCAATTGCAGCTCTTGCTATTGTTAATAGTTGTCTCTGTCCTTGAGATAGACTTCCTCCATCACCAGTAATAAATGTATCATAACCTTGTGGTAAATGTCTTATGAAAGTATCTGCATTTGCAAGTTTTGCAGCTGCTATTACTTCATCATTTGTAGCGTCTAATTTACCATATCTAATATTATCCGCTATAGTTCCTGTAAATAAATGAGGATCTTGAAGTACCATACCAAGAGATCTTCTTAAATCGTCCTTCTTTATTTTATTGATATTTATATGGTCGTATCTTATTTTCCCATCTTGAATATCATAGAATCTATTAATTAAATTTGTTATAGTAGTTTTACCAGCACCTGTAGCTCCAACAAAGGCTATTTTTTGGCCAGGTTTTGCATAGAGATTTATATTTTTTAGTATTAATTTTTCATCTGTATATCCAAAATCAACGTCATCAAATACTACTTCTCCTAAAAGCTTAGTATAGGTAACTGAACCATCTCCATGAGGATGTTTCCATGCCCATATACCAGTTCTCTTATTAGTTTCACTTAATGTTCCTTGTTCATCTTCATTAACATTAACAAGGGTCACATATCCCTCATCCTCTTCATGTTTTTCATCTAAAAAATTAAATATACGTTCAGCTCCTGCTAAAGCCATAACTACAAAGTTGAATTGTTGCGACATCTGCCCTGTTGTTTGGCTGAATGCTCTTGTTAGTTGAAGAAAAGCTGCAAGTCCTCCAATAGTAAAGCCAGCAAAAGAGTTTATTGCTAAAGTTGCTCCTAAGATAGCCATTACAACATAAGTTATATACCCAATATTACCTATTATAGGCATTAGTATATTTGCAAACTTATTTGCATTATTAGCACTATCACGTAAGGCATCATTTATTTTGTCAAAGTTAGTCTTCGCTTCTTGCTCATAACCAAAGACCTTTACTACCTTTTGACCTTCCATCATTTCTTCTATATAACCATTTACTTTACCTAAATCTTTTTGTTGAAATCCAAAGTACTTTCTACTTTTTCCCCCAATAAATTTAGTAACATATGACATAATAGCTATAGCTATTATCTGAACAATTGTAAGAGGGATACTTAAAAATATCATAGAAAAAAATATACTTACAGCTGTTATTATAGCTGCTAGAAGCTGTGGAATTCCTTGACTTATCATTTGCCTTAAAGTATCTGTATCATTAGTATATAAACTCATTAAATCTCCATGAGAGTTTCTATCAAAAAAGCTTATAGGTAACTTTTCCATATGTGAAAACATATCATCTCTTATTTTCTTTAACGATCCTTGAGAAATTACAATCATTATACGGTTGTATATATAGGTACACAAAACTCCTACATAATAAATAGCAGCCATAGTTAATACTACTTTAAGTAATGGTGCAAAATCTATATTTGACTTATTCATAAGAGGAGCTATATAATCATCAATTAAGTTTCTAAGAAACATGGTGCCTATAACATTAGCTATAGAACTTATTATTATAGCTATAGTAACAACGAAAAATAGAAACTTATATTCTTTAACTACATAGTTTATTAATCTTTTTAATGTTTTTAAAGAGCTTACATTACCTTTAAAATTCTTATCTTTATTCATCTTTATCAGCTCCTTTAACTTGTGATTCATAAACCTCTTTGTATATATTATTACTTTCTAATAATTCTTCATGAGTTCCAAATCCATCTATAAGCCCATCATTTAATACTATAATCTTGTCAGCATCTTGAACTGAAGAAATACGTTGAGCGATAATAATCTTTGTTGTATTAGGTATTGTTTCTATAAAGGCTTTTCTTATGAGAGCATCTGTTTTAGTATCAACTGCACTAGTTGAATCATCTAAAATTAATATCTTAGGCTTTTTAAGTAATGCTCTTGCTATACAAAGTCTCTGTCTTTGTCCACCAGATACATTAGTTCCACCTTGCTCTATGAAGGTATCATATTTATCTGTAAAACTTTCTATAAACTCAGATGCCTGAGCCTGTTTACATGCCTCTATTATTTCTTCATCTGTTGCATTTTTGTTTCCCCATCTTAAGTTTTCTTTTATAGTTCCTGAGAACAGTACATTTTTTTGAAGCACCATGGATACTTCATTTCTAAGTGTTTCTATATCATACTTTCTAACATCAATTCCACCAACTTCTACTGAACCATCTGTAACGTCATATAGTCTTGGTATAAGTTGAACTAAACTAGATTTAGAACTTCCTGTTCCACCTATAATTCCTATTGTTTCTCCTGAATTTATCTTTAAACTTATATTGTCTAGTACCAAGTTATTTTTATTAGTTTTATAATAAAAACTAGCACCCTTAAATTCTATAGATCCATCTTTAACTTCATATATTGGATTTTCTCCATTAGTTAAATCACTTTTTTCATCTAAAACTTCTACAATTCTTTCAGCAGATGGCCTAGCTATAATAACCATAACAAATACAAAAGACATCATCATAAGGCTCATCATTATATTTGCAGTATAGGTAAATAAACTCATTAATTCACCTGTTGTCATAGTGTTTGAAACTATCATTTTAGCTCCAAGCCAAGACAAAAGTAATATACAAGTATAAACAGTAAACTGCATAATAGGTCCATTAAGAATAACTAGCTTTTCTGCTCTCATAAAGTAATCATAAAGAGTTTTTGATTCTTTATAGAACTTATCTATTTCATGATCTTCTCTTACATATGCCTTAACAGCACGAATGCCTGTTAGATTTTCTTGAACACTAGCATTTAAATCATCATATCTTTTAAATACTTTTACAAAGTTTGGATGTGCTTTCATAATGATAGCATACAATACTACAGATAGAAAAATTATTGCTCCTAAAAATATAAGTGCTAATTTCCAATTAATATAAAAACACATTAGCATAGCAGAGATTAGCATAAGAGGTGCTCTTGAAAACATTCTTATTATCATTTGAAATGCATTTTGAACGTTTGTAACATCAGTAGTTAATCTAGTGATAAGCCCCGCTGTTGAATATTTATCTATATTTGAGAAAGAAAAGTCCTGTATATTATAAAACATTCCTTTTCTTAAGTTTCTTGCAAAACCAGATGACGCACTAGCTCCAGTTTTACCAGCAATAATTCCAAATGTAAGTGATAAAAATGATGCTACAAGCATTCCAATCCCTACCATTGTTACATACTTTATATCACCTTTGCCTACCCCATTATCGATTATCCAAGCCATTAGGAAGGGAATCATAACCTCCATTGCCACTTCTAATCCTATATATATTGGAGTCATAATTGTATCTTTTTTAAACTCTCCAATATAACTTGCTATTTTTTTTACCATAACCTACCTCCTCATCTTTGTTAGACTTCTAACTAATCACTTAAAAAAAATTGCCTAATCAGCAATTTTTTTCATTAATCTATCTATTAATTCAGTTAGTATTTCTAATTCTTCATTACTCAATTCATCTCTTAATGATTTTTCAAATTCAAGTATATAACTATAAACCTTGTCTTGAATTTCAGTTCCTTTATCTGTAAGGATTATCTTCTTAAGCCTTGCATCCTCACATACACTTACTCTTTCTATATACCCGTTCTTCTCCATAAGTTGAAGAACGCTAGTTACAGAAGATCGTCTAGTATCTAACTCTTCTTCTATATCCTTTTGAAATATTGATCTTATCTTTGTTTCACGATTCAAAAATCCAAGTATCCTTGCTTGAACCCCAGTCAAACCATATTTAGATGCTTCTTTAGCTATTTTTCTATGAACTCCATGTGATAAGATATTAATCTTTTTCCCTATGTAGATTTCTTTATCCACTACTTTACCTCTAATTGTTAGACTTCTAACTAATTATAAAATTCTTAAACTAATTTGTCAATTATTTTTCTAATTTTGAAAATCAGTATAGTTTAATAACAAAGAGAATAACATGAAACTAAACACTATTCTCTAATTAAAGATAATTTTCTTAAGCTTGGACTCATAAGCTTCACAAAAAGATCTAACATAGGTCCAAAAATCAACATTGCTATTATAGTACCTTCTCTTACCGTCATAGAATTTTTGAAGATAAATGTAATTATTAAAGATATTATAATTGCTATTATATCTACACCTTGTCTTATCGAACCAAAGTTTTTATTAATCTTTTTTGCTAAAACCATACAACATGATTCTAGTGGAAAACTAATAAGATTAATTGCAGTAATCATAGCTATACCTAAAGCACACATTACTACAGATAAAATAAACAAACTTATACTTATAAAATAATTATCAATTATAATTTCTGATAAAACTTTGTATATCATAAAATTAACAACAGTTCCTAATAATATTGAAACACCTATCTGAGCCAAGTGATTAAATCTAAATACATCTTTTAAAATAAAGATTTGTACCAAAACACAACTAATATTAAGAATCATAGAAAAAGTTCCTACTTTTAAGCCTAATACCATTGATATACTTTGGCTTAATGCATCCCATGCACCTACCCCTATTGCTATCTTTATTCCTAAGCTTGCCCCTATAGCAGTTATAATCATAGCTATAGCCACCATGATAATCCTATTAATTTTTTTATTCATCTAATACTACTCTCCTTAGTAAATCTAATTCATACACTAAAAATATACCACAACCTTAACTCCATAAATTATCTATTTCTGAAAATCAAATATATTTCCTTAAATAACAATAAAGACTTTAAATAAAGTCTTTATTGTTATTTTTATTAATTTATAATCTTAAGCTTGAGCTTCTTGCTCACTCTTAACATTCATAGAATCTACTTTTCTAAAGAATGGGAAATATACTACTACAGATATAGCTATACATACTACTTGAAGTAAAGCCATTCTCCATCCACCCATTATTAATCCTCCGATTACTGGTGGTGTAGTCCAAGGAACAGTTACACCTGTAAATAGTGGAACTAATCCTATTCTCATAGCAAAATATGCTACTACTGCTGAAATTGTTGGTGCTAATACGAATGGTAAGAACATTAATGGGTTCATAACCATTGGGAAACCAAATATTATCGGTTCATTTATGTTGAATATTCCAGGTCCTATAGATAATCCACCTAATGCTTTGTTTTGGTCAGATTTAGAGAACCAAATCATTAGTATTGCAAGACCTAAAGTTAATCCTGATCCTCCAACTGTTACAAAGCTAGCCATAAATTGATCTGTAACTATGTGTCCACCATTTTCTAATGTAAGTTTTTTACCTGCATCTATAATTGCTTGGTTTTCAAGTCTGTTTGCAATTTGCATACCTTGCATAACACCGTTAACTATGTTATTTCCATGAACACCAAACCACCAGAAGAATGGTACTAGTGCAGTTGTTATAATTAATCCTATTAAAGAATCTGTAAATCCTTGTAATGGTGTTTGTAATACTTTAAATATAAAGTCTATCATTGTTGTATTTAATGCATATTTAAAGAACATAAATATAAACATTGTTCCTGTTATTATAACAAGTCCTGGTATAAGTGCTGAGAATTGGTTAGATACCCCTTGTGGTACTCCAGCTGGCATCTTTATAGTTATTTTCTTAGTTAAGAACCAAGAATAAACTGCTCCTACTATTAATCCTATGATTATTGAAGCTACCATACCTTGTCCACCAAGCCATGTTCTTGGGATAACTCCTGATACAACTTCTCCTGTTGTAGATGTTGTATATTGATTTAAAGTTATTAAAAATACTGCAAATGCTATAATTCCTGCTCCTAAAGGTTCATGACCTTCGTTTTTAGCATACATGTAAGCTATACCGATTACAGCTACTACAGCCATAATTGACATTGTTGAGTTATAAACTTGGAATAATGGTTCTGTCCATCCTGCTCCAAATATTCCTGCCATCCAATCATTAAATGGTTGATATGGAATTTGAGCAAGTAATAAAAATATTGACCCAATTAATGACATTGGTAATGTGTAAATAATTCCGTCTTTTAATGCTACTATTCCTTTAAGTTCAACAAACTTCATTACTATGTTTATCAACTTTTCACTACGTGTTTCTGACATAAAATAAGTCCTCCTAGTTTTTATTTATATATGTTCTGCTATAAATAGTTCTAATATTTATAGCAGAACTTAATACCTTGTTTATTATTTTCCTAATAATTTTAAAGCAAAATCTAAAACTTTATCACCCTTCATCATTCCATAATCAACTGAGTTAATTACATCTACTGGAACTCCTTTTGCAGAGCAAAGCTTTTTAGCTGCTGGTAATTTATATCTAACTTGTGGTCCAAGTAAAGCTACATCTATTCCTTCTTCTAATTTCTTAGACATAGTTGATTCTGGAAAAGCTTCTATATCAGCTTCTACTCCCTTAGCTTTAGCTGCCTCTTGCATTTTTGCTACTAATACACTTGTTGACATTCCTGCTGCACAAAATAATCTGATCTTTATCATCTTTTTTTCCTCCTTAAATATCTATACTTAACTATTTAACTAGTTTATTAACTATTTTTCTTAGTTCCATAATTTGTTCTATAAGATTTTTTTCTGTTATTGTTGTCATTAAATGATCTTGTGCATGTACGAACAGTACTGACACTTCTGTTTTTTCTCCTGCTGCTTCTTTTTGTAATAAATCTGTTTGAGCATTGTGTGCTACTTCTAATGCTTCGTTTGCTTTTTCGATTAATTGGTCTGCCTCTTCATAGTTTCCTTCATTTACTGCGTTTAGAGCTTCATAGGAATATCCCTTAGCATCTCCTGAGTTTATTATTATATTCATTATTACCTGTTCTAACTCACTCATTTTATTACCTCCGTATTTTTAAATCCTTTTGTTTTTATACTCTTTATATTAGCAACTTCCGTGCCAAAACACTAAAACCACCTATAATTAACGTTTTCAAACATAAATATTATTTAGTGTTTGATTATTTAACACCATTTTAATTAGTGTTTAATTTTCACTAAGTAGTGTTTGATAATTTAAACAGTGATTTTTAAGTGTTTATATTTATTGTGTTTGTGTTTAATCTTTCTTTTTAATATTAATTAAAATAAAAGAAATGACTAGAACATCTCTTATTCCTCCAGCCATTTCCTTTATAAATCATTTTTATACTTTTGCTCTTTTTTTCACTAATACAAAACCTAATGCAATAAGTATTATAGAAATTCCAAGTAAAGAATTCATTCCTACCATTGATCCTGTTTGAGGTAATGTTAAACCAGTCTTAGAATCATTAGTAGCTTCCCCTATTACATATTTTGAAAAATGAGGTGTTTTAAAAGTCACACTATTTCCATCTAATGATGTTTTTAGACTTTCAAAACTTTTAGTTTCTTCATTATAATAGAATACTGCTATCTTATCTTTATTAAATTTACTTATTTCTTCATCAGTAAGTGTTATCGTAATCTCCGCCTCACCATCATTAAATTTATGAATAAGAGTTTTACTATCTCCATTTACTACATATAGATTGAAATTGTAAACTTTTTTATTTCCTTTTAAATTTTTAACAATATCACTATTTTCTTCAACATTAAGTTCAAAGACTATTTTTGAACCTTCAACTAATAAACTATCATCAATAGCTGAGAAAGGAAGTTTAATTGTAGTATTTTCTGCTACTATTTCAAAAGATCCTTTTCCATCTTTAACTGATTGTACATCCTCAATTTCAACTTTAGCTCCTTTAGTTAAATAAACATCTTTTACTACTATCTTATTAATACCATCTTTATTAACTATTGAGTTACTTGATTTATTATCATCAACTGCTTTTGTTTGCTCAAAAAGCCAATCAATCATACCTTGATCATTATTAAATACCGGTACCCATGACCAATGTTTTAAAGCTCCGTAGAATTTGTGTGCATCCATATATTCATTACTATATATAGTTTCTTTAGCTTTTGTATTGCCTAATTCTATTAAAGCTTTATATGCATATTTACTTGTTCTACTATCACAAATTGGATCTCCATCTGCATGTACTATCCATATTGGAATATCTTTTATTCCTTTTAATTTTTCTTTAAAATCTGCTACGGCAGCAGCTTCCTCAGCTTTGTAGTCTCCTATTGTATCTTTTGCTGCTATTGATATAGCACCTGCGAAAAGATCTGGATATTGCATCATAAATCTAAATACTCCACCTCCACCACTTGAGGCACCTACTACATAAACGCGATTTTTATCTACTTTTCCTTCTGAAATTAATTTCTGTATTAATTCATTATAAGCAGTAAAATAATCTTGCATTTGTTTTAATTCTATAGGATTGTTGTAAATTGCCCATCCATAATTTTTAGGGAATTGTACACTAAGTACTGATGTTTCTTTTCCAGATTCAGTCCAAGTTGTAGCTCCTCTATTTTCAGTTAAGTGTTTTAATCCATCTGTTCCTACTTCTCCACCACCATGTAGCCATACAACTAGTGGCTCTGGCTTACTTGATTTTGTAGATTTAAGTTTGTATGTTAAGTTCTGACCATTACTTCCTACAAAAGTTCCAGCTACAAATTCATCTACAGTTTTAATATTAACCTTTGAAACATTGCTTTGGTTAAAAGATAACTCTGGATATTTGCTGCATATAATTGAAAATGGTGATATAACTCCACCTGGATATTTAAATCCTTTAAATCTTAATTTAACTGTATTTCCTTCTATGCTTAATTTAATTTCGTCATCAGCATAGTTGTTTTGTACAAGATTTCCTTTAGAATCTAGTGGATATCCATCATAATTCCCTTTTATATCAAAATCTGATGCTTTTAGTCCTGAAAGCTTCGATGCATCGTTTACTGTTATATCAAATCCTTGAACCATAGTCCCTGCATCACCTATATAAGTATCAGCAACTATATCTTTCACCTGAACAACTTGCTTAGATTGAGAATATAGCCAACTAATCATATCTTTGTTATTTAAAGTTGGAACCCAAGACCAATGAAGAAGTCCACCATATAGTCTTAATGAATTCATATATTCTGTTGAATATATAGTCATTTTAGCACTATCATTTCCAAGCTCTTTTAATTTGTTATATATATTTTTACTTATGGTGCTAGCATTAGTTGTATCTTCTTCTGCATGGAACAACCATATTGGTAATTTTGATATCTTACTAAGTTCAGATAAATCTTTAACTGTTCCTCTACTTGCTATTGCAACTGAAGCTGTAAACAGGTTAGGTTTCTCTAATAAAAATCTTAAAGTTAATCCTCCACCCATAGATGCTCCAGTTAAGTATATTTTATTAGAATCTACTTTTCCTTCAGCTATAAGCTTATTTATAAGCTCTTCATAAGCATCAAAAAAGTCTCTCATATCTTTTAATTCTCTATCAGTAAGTTCTACAGAATATTTATATGGGTATTGTGCAGCCATAACATTTGTTGTATATCCTGATTCTGCAAATGCTACTGCACCTCTATTAGCTGTAACTGGTTTAATGTTATCTGTTCCAACTTCTCCAGCCCCATGCATCCATATTACTAATGGCTCAGGTTTTCCTGTATTTGCTGAATATAATCTATATGGTATCTTCACACCATTAGTTCCTACGTAAGTCAAATTCTCAAACTTATCAACTGTTTGAGTTTTTATTTCATTAACATTACTTGATGTAAAATTAAGCTCAGGGTACTTATCACATACTACACTGAATACCCCTGTCATACTTGAATCGTATTTAAAATCCTTTACATCCATCTTTATTGTATTGCCTTCAATACTCAAAGAAATAACATCATCTTCATAATTTTCTAGAGCAAGCTCACCTTTAGAATTTAAAGGATATCCATCATAGTTGTTTATTATTTCGAAATCTTCAGCTTTAATTCCTTGAATCTTAGCTATATCATCAACAACTATCTCAAAACTATCAACAACCTGCCCTACATCTCCCACATAGGTATTAGCTGTAATATGCTTTATACTAACACTACCTAGAGTTTCAGCATTAACTCTTAAACTAGGTACAGCAAAATTCACTATTGTTCCTGTCAGTGTAAGTGCCGTTAAAAAACTTTTCAAACCTTTTTTCATTACTTTTTACACCCCTTATATATTTATATAGCAAAGGCTCAACATAGATAATGTTGAGCCTTCACTAAATTGTCTATTCTAAGCTTCTGCTTCTTGCTCACTCTTAAGATTCATAGAATCTACCTTTTTAAAGAATGGGAAATAAACAACAACTGAAATTGCTATACAAATTATTTGCATCAATGCTGTTCTCCATCCTCCTAGGATAAATCCTGAGATTATAGGTGGTGTAGTCCAAGGAACAGTTACGCCAGTAAATAATGGAACCAAGCCTACTCTCATAGCAAGATATGCAACAACAGCTGATATTGTTGGTGCTGCTATAAATGGTATAAACATCAATGGATTCATAACCATTGGGAATCCAAATAGTATTGGTTCATTTATATTAAATATACCAGGCCCTACAGCAAGTTTACCTAAAGCTTTATTTTGCTCAGATTTTGCTATAGTAAGCATTAATATTACTAACCCTATTGTTAAACCTGATCCCGTTACAGTAACAAAGCTTGCGCCAAATTGATCTGTTACTATATGTCCTCCGTTAGCTAAAGTTAATTCTTTACCTGCATCTATAATTGCTTGATTATCTAGTCTATTAGCAGCAGTAAGTCCACTCATTACTCCATTAACTATAGTAGCACCATGAACACCAAACCACCAGAAGAAAGGTACAAGTGCAGTTGTAATTATTAAACCTACTAATGAATCTGTAAATCCTTGTAGTGGAGTTTGTAATACTTTAAATATAAAATCTATTAAAGTAGTATTAAGTGCATATCTAAAGAACATGTATACAAACATTGTAGCTGTAATTATTACAAGTCCAGGTATAAGTGCTGAGAATTGATTTGATACACCTTGTGGAACTCCAGCTGGCATCTTTATAGTTATTTTCTTAGTTAGGAACCAAGAGTAAACGAATCCAACTAAGAGTCCTATAATTATGGCTGTAACCATACCTTGTCCACCAAGCCAAGTTCTAGGTATAACACCTGATACAACTTCTCCTGACTTAGATGCTGTATATTGATTTAAAGTTATTAAAAATACTGCGAACGCTATGATTCCTGATCCTAATGGTTCATGACCTTCATTTTTAGCATACATATATGCTATACCGATTACTGCTATTATAGCCATAATCTGCATTGTAGAATTATAAACTTGGAACAATGGTTCAGTCCACCCTGCTCCAAAGATTCCAGCCATCCAATCATTAAATGGCTTGTATGGGATTTGTGCTAATAATAAAAATACTGATCCTATTAGTGACATAGGTAGAGTGTATATTATTCCGTCTTTTAGTGCAACTATTGCTTTAAGTTCAACAAACTTCATTACGATACTTATAAGTTTTTCTCCACGTGTTTCTGACATAATATAATTCCTCCTTATCATTTATACCTTTTATTAGAGCAATATCTGTGCCAAAACACTATCTTTACGTATTAATAACGTTTTCAGTAAGTGTTTCTAATAGTGTTTGAGTATTTTTTTGTTGTGTTTGATTTTTGATATCGTTTTAATAGCATTTTAATTTTGTGTTTATACTTTTTTATTAGTGTTTAAAGTTAATATATTAAAGGTAAACTCACCAGTCAGTTTAATTAAAATAAAAATGTCTAGTTAATTTTCTAATTGAAAAATAACTAGACATTCTCTATCTATATTCTTTTATTAATAATCATCAACATCGAATTCTCTATCTTTAAAATAGTACTTTCTATCCTCTTCGGTTACTTCTCTTATAACTCTACATGGATTACCAACTGCAATAGCATTGTCTGGGATATCCTTTGTTACAACACTTCCAGCACCTATAACCACATTCTTACCTATTTTAACTCCTGGATTTATTATGACATTTCCGCCTATCCACACATTATCGCCTATTATTACTTCAATTCCATATTCATATCCAGAATTTCTTGATTCAGGATGAACAGGATGTCCTGCAGTATATATGGATACATTAGGTGCAAACATAACGTTTTCTCCTATTATAACTTTCCCTACATCTAATATAGTACAGTTATAATTTACAAAAAAGTTATTACCAACTTCAATATTTTTTCCATAATCACAATGAAATGGAGGTTCCACTACAATGTTTTTCCCAGACTTTCCAAGTATATCTTTAATTAATGCATCTAATTCCTCTTTTTTATCTGGAGACATAGTGTTATATTTATGTATCTTTAACTTATTCTCCATCCTCTCTTCACTAAGACCATCTAACCAGGCCTTATATGGTAGTCCTGCAAGCATTCTTTCTTTTTGATTCATAGTAATACCTCTCTTTTACCTTTTATAATCTATTTAAATAATGAAATTATACTAATATTATACTCAATTGTTTACATATAAAAAAGAGTTTAGCAAATTAACTCTACTAAACTCTCATATTACAAAAGTATTTAATTATTCTTTCTCTGAAACCACAGTAAATCTTTCATTTATATGCTGCCCATTCTCAATTTCATCTACTAGTGCCACTGCTAAATCAGGATAACTAAGGTAACTTTCTCCTTTAGAATTAACTATAATATTATCTTTTCCTTCTATATATTTACCTGTTCTTTTTCCTTGAGGATCAAAAAATGCTGCTGGACTTAAGTGAGTCCATTTTATTCCTTCTGACTTTTCCATCTCTATTAAGCTAGCTCCCATAGCTTTAGCAGTTGGAAGATATGCTTCTATAAAATCTGGAGTATCATATAATCTCACCTTTTTATCTTCATCTACAAATAAGCTTCCAGCACCACTTACTACGATTAATCTTGTATCAGGTACTTCTTTTAAAAGATTTGTAAGAAATCTTCCTGCATCTACATAAAGATTTTCTTTTCCAGCTGGTGCACTAATAGCATTTACTAAAACATCTAGGTCTTTAATATCCTCAGCCTTTAAATCAAAAAGATCCTTTTCTATTATTTTTACAGTTTTATCTGTTAATTTTGAAGCATCCTTGACTATTGCAGTTACTTCAATACCTCTATCTAGAGCTTCCTTTAATATAAGACTTCCAGCCTTTCCATATGCACCTATAATTCCTATTTTCATTTCTCATTCCTCCTATTTTTTTAAATTTCACATACTCCGTCTATACTGCAAACTCCATAGCCTTTACTCGCTACATCCTTTGTATATTCATCATTAATTGCTTTTTCAAAGGTTTCTTTATCTGTATATCCTTCAATTCTTTTATTTCCTATAATAAACGTTGGAACTACTTTAACATTTGCATCCTCATAAGCATGTCTCAATGCCTCTCTTTGAACATCTTTATATTTTCTTGTTTGTAATGCTTCTTTGAACTCTTCTTCATTTAGTCCAACTTCCACTGCAAGTTTAGCTAAAACATCTATTTCTCCAATATTTTGTTCTTCTTTAAAGAAAGCTTCATAAATCCTATCATTATATTCTTTCCCTTTTCCCTGCTCCTTAGCAAAATGAAAACCTTCAAAAGCTAAATTAGTATATGGATTTGGAGATACCCTCGGCAACTTCATATCACTTCCTATGGATTTAGTAAATCTATTCCACATTTGCATTTTCTCTGGCTCATTTATAGGATCTAGTTTTGGTACAGGTTCTGGTCTTAACTCAAAAGGCATCCACTCAACCTCAACATCTTTTCCTTCTATAGCTTCTTCAAAAATCCCTTTTGTTAAAACGCAAAATGGACAAATATAATCTGAATATACTCTAATTTTTAATGACACAATCAATCATCTCCTAAAATATTTTAAGTTTACTTAATACTATACGTTGTAACCACATCAGTTACAACATTGATAAAAAAAATTGAAACCTTATCCTTCAATTTTTTTGTTTAACACTCCCACAAGCTCTTCCATATTTACATCTTTAAGAACAGTTTCCATAGCTTCTTGTGCTCTAAATAATATCAGTTCAAGAACGCCTTGAATATTAGCTCCAATAGGACAATCTATATTAGGGTTTTCTTGAAATTGAAAAAGTTCTCCTTCTTCAACAACTTCTACAGCACGATAAACATCTAAAAGAGTTATCTCCTTTAACTCCTTGTTTAATGATGCTCCTCCAGTACCTGAAGTAACATTTACTAAACCTGCTTTTTTAAGCATACCTGTAATTCTTCTAATTACCACGGCATTAGTATTAACACTTCCTGCCATCCACTCAGAAGTACAAAGAGTATCACTTTGAATAGCTATTAATGATAATATATGAACAGCTACAGTAAATCTGCTACTAATTTTCATTTAAAACACCTCTTGTAACCATTATAGTTACAACCAAACTTTTAGTCAAGAGTTTATAGAAAAATATCCATAAGAAATTTTAATCTCCTATGGATATTTATATTGCACCATTTATTAATATATTTTATTTAAAAATTAGAATTGAAATCATAAAACAATTTACTTTTCCAAATCTATCACAATATCATCTAATATAATTTCACCTTTTTTAGGGTGATTTTCATCTATAACAGGACTTGTATCAATAACTTTTCCATCTCCATTACCTGATACCTGATGCACATCATTTGACAAGCGTACTTTAGGGGTTATTATTAATTTAGTTGCATTTGGATTTAATTCACCAAAAATAGCCATAGAATTCCCAGAGTATCTTCCGTCACCACCTTCGTTTGTTGTGCAGCTTGTATAAGTATAAAGATTTCCTAAGTCATCCCTCACTTCAAATATTGGAATATCTATCATAAAATATTTCTCTTGTAGTTCTTTTGATACTTCTTGGAAGTAGTTTAATGTAAATGAAACTGGTGTTTTAGAAATACTACTTATTACTAATTTAGCGCCGTCTTTTTCAGTCTCCTTATTTATAACCTGTTTAACATTCCCTATTGCCTTCAAATTAATTTTAAACTTCCAGTGTCCTTTTATGGACTTCGAATTCTCTAAACTCATATCCTTAATATCTGTAAAATTTAGTATAAAACTTATAGCTTCTCTTTCTTCTTTTATACTGATAGTTTGTTCACCTACATAAGTATTGTCATAAACTCTTTTTACTCCCGAGCCTCCTCCTATTGAACCATTATAATTTTTTATAGTAATTTGAGGACCATTCACATTAAAAAATGGATCTTCTCCCAAATCTTTATCACTAACTATTTCATAAGCATATGTTAATGTTCTTCCATCAAATATTGCTTCTTTTATACTAACTTTAATTCCATTGCTTTCCTGTGTCATTCCTACCACATCTGCATATTCTTTATATTTATCATATGCACCAGTTCTTCCGTTATCTATAAATCTAAATATATCTCCTACTATAGGAATTTCAGCTGCGTATGATGGATATGCAGTTCCAAAAACTCCTGTTGCTCCAATTACTAAACAAACTAAAGCAGCTACTACTATTCTTTTCTTTTTAAATACCTTATTCTTATTTATGGAATTTTTTAAATATTTTTTTACTCTCATTTTTTCTATATCAGATACTTCCATCAATTCAATCTCAGCCTCATCTATATCAACATCATTTAATACTTCATAAATATCTTTCATACTATATCACCTCAATATTCAATTTAAGTATTTTCTTACTAAGCTTTTTCTTATTTCTATAAATTCTATTGTCTAAAGCAGATCTAGTAATACCAAACTTTTTAGCGATATCATCAGATTTTTCTCCAAGAAAAAACTTCATAACAAAGATGTCTCTGTCCATAGGTTCTAGTGTATTAATTAAGCTAATAAGCTCATTTCTTTCTTCTATCTTAATAAATTCTTCTTCAACTAATTCATTTGTGCTTATTTCTTTATTTTCTATACTTACATCTAAGTTCTTAATTTCTTTTCTATAATAATCAATTGCCTTAAATTTTGCTATTTTAAATATCCATTTCTTAAATGCAATTTCTTCTCCCATAAATTTGTTTGAATTATTCCATACTGAAAGAAAAACATCATTTATACATTCTTCAATAATTCCATCATTATGAAGTGGGGAGAGTACTTTATACACTGTCGACTTAACTATTCCTAAATACTTATCTACTATAAACTCCAGTGCATCTTGTTTTTTATTTTTTAATCTATCGATATAATTTTTTTCAGTACACCTCATTAAATCTTCTCCAATTCATTATTTTGTAAAAGCTCTTACACATTATATAACGTTAATAAAGAAATTTTCTCTCGCATTTTTTATTATAACTGGTTTTCTGGATTTCTGGTTAACTGGTTATATGGTTATTAAACACACTATAATCAAAAAAACCTTAGTTTGTCTTAGAATAAGTCTACAGCTACCCCTGTGCTTTTACACATCGATGCTCCGCTTTTTTTGCATCGGCAAGCGCCACTGTATCAATGCACCACTTTTCCACTGCTTCTCTTTTTCGCTGTTCCAGCATTGGCAAATAGTACTGCAACACTGTTCCTCTTTTCCAATGTTTCTAAATAGGACCATTCCTATGATTTATCAAATTTATACATTATTGACATAAAAAGAGTTTTTAATTATACTTAAACTAATTTTATAAGGAGACATGCTATGATTACCAATTTTAGAAATAAAAAGCTTAAACAAATAGATAAAAAAGTAGGACTTAAGTTTCATATTAAAACCATTGTATGGTGCTCTATATTTACTTTATTTTTCACAGGTATAACTGCTCCTTTTACTTTGCTATATGGCCCTTTTGAAAATGCAAAAAAAATTTTTGTTGGAACTGCAATGGGTTCCATGCACTTTCAGTGGCTTGCTACGAGCTTTTTACCTAAAGATAAAATAGATGAAATTATCGGAGCCAATAAGGAAATTGAAGAAAACCCTATTACTAATGAAGATACTACCAATATAAAAATATCAGAGGAAAAAGATAATTCTATAGAAAGAAAAGACATATCTGATGAAAATAATAAATTTAAAGGGTATGCATTAATAATTAAAGATCCAACTAGAGTAAAGATAGGAGTTTCATCTAAAATATTTAAAGAAGGAGAAACCATTTCTGAAATTGCAGAACATTATGGTGCTGTAGCTGCTATAAATGGAGGTTATTTTACTGATGAAGCTGACTCAGAAAAGTGGTCATCTAATGGAGGTATTCCTGTAGGATTTTTAATGTCAAACGGCAACATAATTCAAAATATAGATCCTAATGAAGAATCCTATATTTTAGCCCTTACAAAAGAGGGTAAATTATTAATCGGCAAGACATCAATAGCTAAATTATTAGAAAAGAAAGAAAATGAAAAAGAAACAGTAACAGAGGCAATGACTTATATAACACCACTTATAAAAAACGGCAACTTATTGGACATACCTAGTAATCAAGGAACCTCCCCTAAAACAATGATAGGTCAACGTAATGACGGTGCTATAGTCTTTGTAGTTTTGGATTCTAATCTACCTGGCGGTAGAGTTTGTGCAACTTTAACAGAAGCACAAAAAGTAATGAATAACTTAGAATGTTATAATGCAGTTAATTTAGATGGTGGAAAATCAACAACTATGTATCTGAACGGCAAGGTAATTAACAATCCTTCCTATGCACTTGGAGAAAGACCTATATCCTCTGGATTTATAGTTAAATAAGAAAATGGAGTATAAAAAATGAATATATTAAAAAAAGTAATTGTTTGTATAGTTATTTCAATTGTTATCCAATCTAGTGTACTTTTTTATTTAGACAAAATATTTTTTAAAGAATCAACTCAGTTTGTAATAGAAACCGTAGATACTCCGATAGAAACTAAGGTGTCTAATATATATATACCTAGTGATTCCGAAAATATCAAAGCTTCTTTTAACGGAAACTTTATTACATATTTTCAAAATGGTAAATTAAAAATAATTAATACTACAACAGGTGAAACCAAGGAAATTTTAAATGGTACTAATATACTTAGTGTAGAATGGGTTCCTAAAAACAACACTTTATTTTTAGTAGAAAATAAACATGGTGAAATAAATACAAAAACATATAATGCAACAAACGAAGTAGAGCAAGATATCTGCAAATTAGCTAATTATAATGAAAATGATACTATTCAATCCTTTATTTCATTATCAACAGAATATGTAAGTATAACTAATGGAAATAACACCACAATTTATAGAGTTGATATAGAAAAAGAAAGGAAAAAAATTTCTAATTTTAAATTTATGTTAGGTACTGCTAGTGTTTCTCCAAATAAGGATTTATTCTATTTTGAAGATTTCTATAATAAGGAATTTTATCAATATTCAAATGGAAGCAGTAAAAAAATTAATTTACAAAATACAAACCAATTAACCATATTAAAAGCTATAGGAAACACTCTATACATTGGTGAATATTCAGATGATAACAAGATTTCAAAGATAATATATGGTGAATCAATATCTGATATGAATAATTGGAAAACTCAAGTTTTAAATGAAAAAGTTGATAAAAAAGATATATACATAAGTAGTGACAATCAAATCTATATTAACAACAACTTACAAGGCACGGTTACAAATATTACTACAGGAGAAGTTATCCAATATGATGATAATCTCCTTTTCATCAATGATAAAGTAATATGTACAATAAAAAATAATTATGTATATTTTATAAATTTGAATGATTCATAGTAAATAATATTCAAAGATAAATTCAATAAAAAACAAGGTGCAGAAGGTTAAATAGTGAATACTATTATATCTTCTGCACTTTAACCTATAAATTTCTATATTCTATACTATCCGACTCTTCTTATTGCCTTAGTTGGACATTTCTCCACACATATTCCACAGTTAACACACTTGTTGTAATCAACTTTAGCTAAAAGTTCATTTACATGAACTGCATCATGTGGACAATTCTTTTCGCATATTTTACAACCTATACATCCTACACTACAGTTTGTTCTTACTATCTTACCTGTATCTTTAGAACTGCATGCAACTCTTACTTTTTTATTTTCTGGAATTGATTCAATTAATCCTTTAGGGCATGCTTTTATACAAGCTCCGCAATTAACACATTTCTCTTCATTAACTTTGGCTATCCCATCCACTATGTCTAAAGCTCCAAATTTACATACATTAACACAAGTTCCAAGGCCTAAGCAACTATAAGAACACCCAGTAGCAATCTTATCCCAGTTTGCATGTGCATCAACACAGTTATTGTAAGCAGCAGTATCTAACTTTATCTTTTTATTTGAGCAATTTCCATTACAGTTTACAAAGGCTACTTTTTTCTCGGCTTTCTCTACCTTAACTCCAAGTATTTCTCCTAATGCATTTGCAACTTTTATTCCACCAACTGTACATCCATTTACTTTTGCTTCTCCATTTACAACAGCCTCAGAAAAAGCATCACATCCTGGAAATCCACAGCCTCCACAGTTAGCACCTGGCAAAGCTTCACGAACCTTTGGAACTCTAGGATCTACCTCTATAGCAAACTTATCTGATGCATAACCTAAAGCTGTCCCAAATATAATACCTAAAACACCTAAACTTAAGGCTGCATATAATATATTAATATCCATTCTCCCACCCCCTACTTTATTAAGCCTTGAAAGCCTAAAAATGCTATAGACATTAAGGCCGCAGTAAATAAGGTAATTGGTAATCCTCTTAAAACTCTAGGAATATTCTCATTATTATCAGTTTTTTCTCTAATAAAAGATAATAAAACTATGGACATCATATATCCTAAAGCCGCTCCAACACCATTTACTACTGATTGTAGGAAGTTATAATTTTCCTGCATGTTTAATACTGTCATACCTAATACAGCACAATTTGTAGTTATAAGTGGAAGATATATTCCAAGAGCTTTATAAAGTCCTGGACTCATTTTCTTTATTACCATTTCAACTAGTTGAACTAAGGATGCTATAACTAATATAAAAGCTATAGTTGATAGATACTGAAGTTCAAGTGGTACTAATATAAAGTTAAATACTAAATAAGACATTATAGATGCTATAACCATAACAAAGGTAACTGCAAACCCCATTCCTATAGCAGCATCTCTCTTTTTTGATACTCCTAAAAAAGAACATATTCCTAGAAATCTAGAAAGCACAAAATTATTTACAAACATGGCACTTACAAAAATCAATAATAAATTCATTTATTTCACCTTCTCCTCTTAATACTATTTTTCTGTATTGCATCCAGTTCCACAGCCTGAACAATTTCCACAGCCGTGTTCTAATGTTTTAGGTGAAGTTCCATTTTTCTCAGCTTTTCTAATATTTATATAATTTAATATAGCCATTAAAAAACCTAGGGTTATAAATGCTCCTGGAGCAAGAATCATTATAGAAGCTGGTTTATAACTTTCTGGCATTATTGTAAAACCTAAGATGGCTCCTGAACCTATGAATTCTCTAATAACTCCAACCAAAGTTAAAGCTAAAGTAAATCCTAATCCCATTCCAAGTCCATCAAAAATTGATGGTATTATAGGATTTTTTGAAGCATAAGCTTCAGCTCTTCCCAAAATAACGCAGTTTACAACTATCAATGGAATAAATATTCCTAAAGATTTATATAAAGCTGGTACATATCCTTGAATAAACATCTCTATAATAGTTACAAAAGACGCAACTACAACTATATAAGCAGGTATTCTAATTTTATCAGGTATTAATTTTCTTAAAGCAGAAATCAACATATTTGAAAATATTAAAACTATTGTGGTAGCTATTCCCATTCCAAGGGCATTTTTAGTAGAAGTGGTTACAGCTAGAGTTGGACACATAGCTAAAACCTGAACAAATATAGGATTTTCTGTTATCAAGCCATTTTTTACTCTTTCTAATAATTTCTTCATATAAACACTCCTCCTAACTTTCTGATGCTCCAGAATTTGCATCTGTTCCATTTTCCTCAATAGGTGCATCTCCTTGAATATTAACTCTATAATAATTAATTGCTTCATTTACAGCTGTTCCTACTGCTTTTGAAGATATGGTTGCACCAGTTACTCCTTCAACTTCACCTTCACTAGCTGGAGAAGTCTTAACCATACTAATTCCCTTATCTATAGGTACATCCTTAAATCTTGATGTAAACTTCTCTTCATCTATTTTAGCTCCTAACCCTGGGGTTTCAGAGTGAGATATAACCTTAAGACCTGTCATTTTTCCTTCATTTGATATTGCAATCATAAGGTCAACTGGACCATGAAAGCCTTTGGTATTTACTTTAAATAAATATCCAACTCCCTCGGAACCATTTTTTCCTTCAAGAACTTCTAAAATATTCCCCTCTAACTTTTTATCTGTTTCTTCAACAGAAGTTGCTAAAGGCATAATTAATGCTAAGTCTTCTTTATTTAGTTTAGAATTTTCTGCAATTGCATCTTTAGTAACACCATTTGCCAATCCTAAAAGAACTCCTGCTATAGACGTAATTATTGCTAAAATAATCCCTAACTTAAAATTCTCTTTCATATTTATGCTACCTCCTTTATAGGCTTTCTTTTAGTAACATAATCAATTACTGGAGTTAACAAGTTTATAATTATAATTGCATAATAAGGACCATCTGGGTTATATCCATAGATCATAATTATGCTTGCAAGCATAGCTGTAAGCGCTCCAAAAATTACTTGTCCAAGTTTTTCCTTTGGTGTGGTTACGTGATCATTAGCCATAAACACTGCTGATAATACTACTGCCCCGTTTATAACATTTGTATAATCACCAAGAAAATATCCTTCTCTTGAAAATACCCAGTTAAATAAAGCAAAAAATGCTAAATAACTTAAAGTGCTTCTATAACTAATAACACCTCTAACTAATAGATAAATAAATCCTACTAATAAAGCTAATACAGAAACCTCGCCTAGATTTCCACTAGCTGCTCCTAAGAATTTATCCATTAAGCTAGCAGCTTGTACCGTTTCTCCACCTGATGGTTTAGCTATAATTGCTGCCCAAGATGTAATTAAAAACACCTTTCCAACTGCAGCTGGGTTCATAAAATTTCCTCCATATCCTCCAAAGAAACTTTTAACAAAGATATTAGAAAATATAGCCCCTATTACAACTATCCATATTGGAAGATGGCTTGGCAGAATCAAAGAAAATAATAATCCTGTAACTACTGAACTTAGATCCTTTAATTTTAACTTCTTATCTCTTCCATAGTTCCAAATAACTTCACATAAAATCGAGGTTATAACTGATGCTAATATTATTTTTACAGCATCAAACTTATAAAAATACATACTTGCAGCAACTGTAGGCAAAGTTGCTATAATTACTTCAACCATAGTTTTGTTCTTTAAATTTAGATTGTTTGACAAATTATTCATCCTCTCTTTATAGATAAGTTTTTAAGTACATAAAGCAGCTGTCATTTTTTTATCGGCTTGCACTTTTTTGTATACGTTCATTTTCATTTTAAGAAAAAACTAGTTTTTCCTTGATAAAAAAAAAACAAACCGTTTCCTAATCGTCTGGGCTCTCCCCCCTGAGTAGCCCAGACGACTTGAAAACAGTTTCCTGCTCAACCGATATGTTCATATTTATTTCATAATAATATTATCATAACGTATCTTCTCTGTCAAAAAGTTGTTAGTTGTAAGTTATATTGACTTAATACATACTAAAATATAAAATAGTACTATATAGTACTATTTTATATTTATTATATGGAGGGACATTATGCGTGCTAAAATAGGTGGTTTGCTAATTAGTAAAATTAATTTTTTATCAGGAAGAACCTTCTCAAAAATAATCAATAATAGAAAAAAATTAGAAATAAATAACTCTCAAGGAAGAATATTATTTGTATTAAGTAAATTTAAAGAGATGAATATAAATAGTTTGGGTGATGAATTATCTTTAAGTAAATCAACCCTTACTAGTATGTTAGATAGACTAGAAAAATCAGGTTATATTAAAAAGAACTTAAGTACCGTAGATAAGCGAGAAACATTGATAAATATAACTAAAAAAGGTGAAGGCGTTGCAAAAGCTTATGATCATATTATAGAAGAAATGACTGAAATTTATTATAAAGATTTCAATGAAGAGGAAATATATGAGTTTGAGATGTATTTAGAAAAGATTTATTCAAATTTAAAAAATGCTAACATTGATAAGGAGTAAATAATATGGCTAAAGTAGTTGCTTTTATAGGAAGCGCAAGAAAAAACGGTAATGTAGATACAATTGTGCAAGAGATAATAAATGGAATTGAATATAAAAATGTAACTGTAAAAAAGTTTTACTTAAACAATATGAATATAAAAGGCTGCCAAGGCTGTTTATATTGTAGAAAAGTACATAATTGCTCTATAAAAGACGATATGCAAGAAGTATATGAAGAGATAAAAAAAGCGGAATATATAATAATAGGATCTCCAGTATATATATGTCAGGTATCAGCACAGACTAAACTTCTTTTAGATAGATTATACCCCCTAACTGAAATTAATAAATCAAAGCATACTCCTAGATTTGGTAGAAAAAAGTTAATCATGGTATATACACAGGCTGCTCCATTTCCGTTTTTATTTAGAAAGTATTTTAAGTATTTAGCAAAACATTTAAAGGGGATGGGTCTAGATCATTATAAAACATTAATAGCTACTAGGATGTTCGAAAGAAACTCAGCAAAAGAGAATAAAAAGCTTCTAAAGAAAGCTTTTGCTATAGGCGCTTCTTTAATGTAAATCAAAGCATAATTTATATATATTCTTAATATTATTCACAATGAAATTAATAATGTTATAATATATTATAATATTAAAGTTAAGCTGTTTTTAAAGCAGAGGAGGCAATATAATGGAAAAAATCGCAAGTTTTACAATTAATCATTTAGAATTATATCCTGGAGTATATGTTTCAAGAAAAGACAATGTAGGTGGAAGTGTTGTTACTACTTTTGATATCAGAATGACAAGACCTAATTTTGAACCAGTTATGAATACAGCTGAAATGCATGCTATTGAACATTTAGGTGCCACATATTTAAGAAATCATGCTGATTTTGGATCAAAAATTGTTTATTTTGGTCCTATGGGTTGTAGAACAGGTTTTTATCTACTACTAAATGGAGATTATGCTTCAAAAGACATAGTTGATTTATTAACTGGTTTATATAAATTTATTGCAGATTTTGAGGGAGAAATTCCTGGAGCATCTGCAAGAGACTGTGGAAACTATCTTGATATGAATCTACCTATGGCTAAGTATTTAGGAAAGAAATTCCTTAATGAAGTTCTTCTAAATATCAGTGACAAGAATTTAAATTACCTAGAATAATAGCATTTAAATAAAGAGTAGTAATAGCTTTAACTTCTATTACTACTCTTTATATTAAGTTTGATAGAACTTAATTTGTTTCTTCACAGCATTTTTTGCAAGTATCCATCTTTTTTAAACATGCAACTTTTTCTGACTTACAGTTAGGACAATTAAACTTATCTTCACTACTATTTACTTCATAATTGCTCCCACAATCAAAACACTTATACTTGCAAGACTTTCTAATATAATTTCCTCCACTTATTTTTATTGCCTTACCCTCTATTAAAGCCATAGCCACCTTTTTTCTTGCATTATTTATAATATTTTGAAAGGTCGGCCTAGATATCTGCATTTTTTCAGCACATTCTTCTTGACTTAAATTCTCAATATCCTTTAATCTCATTGCTTCAAGTTCTTCTATTTTTAAAATAATTTCCTCAACTTCTGATTTAGCTCTACACTTCATTTTTTTACATGGTGCAAAGTAATCATCTTCTGGAAAAAACTCTACAGTTCTATACTTTGTTGGTCTAACCATCATTTACCCCCTCAAGACAATAGATGTTTGTTAACTTAATTATATATAACTACCTATAAATCTTCAAATATATAAACTATTTTATAGTAATTTTATTATATCCTATTGCTTTTTTAGGACATACGTTAACACACTGACCACACTGTATACAATCTGGATGACTTAATATATCATCTTTATAATCATAGGGAACCAATCCTAATGGACACTTCTTTTCACATAACTTACAAGATACACAAGAAGCTGATACCTGTAATACATTTTTGCTTTTTCTAAATTTAGATATAATAGAAGCCAAAGTTCCCATAGGACAGAAATTACACCAAGTTCTATGATTATATCTTAAAGACAATACTATTCCTATTATTGTTGCTATAAAAATAATCCTATAAAACACCATTCCAATCCCATATAAATTCCCCCAACTTTTTTTGATTCCTAGAGTAAACATAGTCATCATAATTATAAATACTAAAGCTCTAAAGTAATAAGACTTTAAAAATTTAGGTGCCTTTTTGTTATTACTAAATTTTGAAACTACATTATCATAAAAATTTCCTCTTGGACACAAATTACCACACCAATATCTCCCTCTAAATACAGAAACAATCCCAGGTGCAATCATGCAAATAGCTGCTATAACAGCAAATCTTAAATCCACTAACCCTACTATAAAAAATCCTATTAATACTAGAAACGAATATTTTTTCCACCAGTTAAAGATGCTTTTCATTTATTACCCCCACTTATTACATTTTCTTATATTTTATAAAATATAAACATTTATTTCTGTGATTTAATTACTTATCCACATCAAATACAAATAAATATTTTTCATATTTTACCTTATTTTCAAATCATTATTGACATATGACAATAACAAGTTTAATATAATTATTAATGGCATATGACAATAACTTTTTTTTGTTTTATGTATTTTATTAAGTTTTATGGAGGTATATTTTATGAAAATAGCATTACCATCTCGTAATAACTCTATCGATGACCACTTTGGTCACTGTGAATATTACACTATCTTTACTATTAATAATGATACTAAAGAAATACTCTCTTCTGAGATTCTACAGTCTCCTAAAGGTTGTGGTTGTAAATCAAACATTTCTACAAAACTTTCTGATATGGGTGTTGAAGTTCTACTTGCTGGTAACATGGGTGAAGGAGCATTAAAAACTTTAAATAATGCTGGAATAGAAGTTTTACGTGGTTGCTCTGGAAATGTACAAGAAGTTGCTCAAAAGTGGCTTGATGGTTCTCTAATTTCTTCTTCTGAACTATGCCACCATCATGATTGTCAAAGCTAGCAAACAAAAACATTAAACTTAAATATATTAAAAAGAGTAGCACTGGACTAAATAAATTCCATTACTACTCTTTACATTTTACAACTCTATAAATAAATTTTTAGTAACTTTATATCTAAAAGTCTACTAAATTAATCCAAGTTTTTTGAAACTATTATAAATACCACCTTCATCGTGAGTATCTGTAATTTCATCAGCAATTTCTTTTAAACCTGGTTTTGCATTTCCCATTGCAATCCCTAAATTACAAAACTCAAACATTTCTACATCATTCATTCCATCCCCAAAAGCTATGGTATCTTTAACATCAATGTTTAAATGCTCTAAAAGAGTTTCGATGGCGGTTGCCTTATGCACCTCTGGAACTCCAAGCTCTCCACTATCATCTCCAAACATTGGAACTGTACAATGAATAACTTCAAACTCATTTTTAAATTCATCTCTAATCTGTTCAAAAGTAATTCCTTTAGGTTCTAAGAAACAAGCTTTATTAACATCATTCCTATATAAATCTTGTCCACTAATTAATGCTTCAATAAAATGATTTGGATTATTTTCTTTTTTATGTTTTGCAGTTGGATCACTTTCTATATCTCCATAAATAAGTCTTTCTAACTCTGGAATTAAATTTTCACTTGCATATAATCCACCATTAGATTCAATATAAAAATCCACTTTATGTTCTGTAAAAAAGTCAACTAAATGCTTAACATACTCTTCACTAACTTTTTTATGATAAAGCATTTCTTCACCAATCTCTACAAAACCACCACCAGCTCCGATTATTCCATCAAAACCTATTTCCATTATAAAGTCATAAATTTCTGCTTTTGAACGTCCTGTACATAGATAAACTACATGTCCATTTTTTCTTGCTTCTTTTATAGCTACAGCCGCAGATTCAGGTACTAAACCTTCATCATTACACAAAGTTCCATCAACATCTATAAATATCATCTTTCTATCTGTCATAGACCCACCTCATAATTATAAGAATTTTTAAGTACATTATATTATAATTATAAAGCATAAAAGGACTTGTTGTTTTCTAAAAATGAAATCTTATTATATTGATTTCTAAAACTTTCTATAGTATCCTTTGTTTCTTAAACCACAATTAAGTGAGGTATTTTATGATTAAAATTGATTGGAAGCCTGATAAAACTTCAGGAACATCTTTATATAAATCATAACCTTAATAAGGTAAATTTAGACTAATATAAACCATTCTCCTCTATTTCTTCGGTTAATTCTTTTATTACTTTCTTAACTAACTTGCTACTATCCTCTTCAATAGCTAATTCTCCAATAGCATTTATTAGTTCATTATAAAAATTTTCGTCTCCAGTTAACCTATGCCAAAAGTCTTGTCCAACAATTACTGGATATGTTTCATTCACCTTTTTATAATGTACACTTAATTGTTTTTCAGTTCCGTAAAACACTCCAACAATTAAATCATCTACATCTATCCTTAGCCCATTTGTACGTGCAAGATTTTTAACAGCTTTAAAGTGATTAGTAATAGTTTCAACATCGTCTTTATTAATAGTATTGGGTCCAGACTTAATCTGGCAATATTTTCTTCGTCTGTCTATGTGATCGATAAATTCTATATCTATACCTGATGTTGTTGATGCAAAACCACCTAAAACATAGCTGCAAAATTTCTGCATATTATTACCAAAAGTTGTGGTGATTGAGGTTCCTAAAACTCTTGGATATATTAAAGCTTTTGCTAAACTCTCTGCATCATCGCTACCAGTTAAATAATTAGCTAGGTAACTTACCAAGAAAGGATTAACATTAAAGTTTTTTAGTTTCTTACATTTCTTCGTATTTCTTTTATGACTTTCAATAACTGATTCTTTAAAAAATTCTTTTGCCTTATTTAAAATTTGTTCTTTTTCATTTTTGTCCATATAAGTCTCCCCATTTCTACAATATCTCTTATATTATAGCATACTCTGTAATTTATTACGTATTTTATAAATACCAAGTTCATTAAAAAAGCACTCAAAAGAGAGTGCTTAATATCTAACTATAAAATACATCTTTTACTTTATTCAATTTGATTCAAAGTATTTACGATTGCTAAACCTATGACTTTTGCAAATTTTACTGGTACAGCATTACCTATTTGTTTATATTGCGCTCCTATAGAACCTATAAAATTCCACTCATCAGGGAAACTTTGTATTCTGGCGTACTCCCTAACAGTGAATGGTCTTGTTTCCTCTGGATGGCATCTTTCTGTCTGTTTCTGTGCAGGACTACATGTTAAAGTTAAACATGGCTCATTCCAAGCTATTCTTCTTGCCATTCCAGTTCTTCCACCACCAGAATAATAGCTTTTTCCCATATAATCCATAGCTACTTCTTTAGGTAAATCTCTCCAATACCCCCCTGGTGGAACAAGCTCTAATACTTTTTTCTTAGTTTCAGGATATTTAATACCTACAGAAGTTGGAACATCAATAAGTACATCTTTTAACTTAGGAATATAATCAAATGCTTTTGGATATTTAAAAGATATGTTTTCAATATCATTTCTTATTCCTATAATAATTATACGTTGTCTTTTTTGAGCAACACCATAATTCATGGAATTCAAAACTTTGTAATCAACTCTATAACCAATTTCTTCAAATACATTTTTCATTGTTTGTAAAGTCTTACCACCATCATGAGATACTAATCCCTTAACATTTTCAGCTATAAACATTTTAGGCATCAAATCTCTTAATATAGCTGCATAGTAATAAAACATAGTTCCTCTAACATCCTCTAACCCCAGCTTTTTACCAGCATAACTAAAAGCTTGGCAAGGATATCCACCTGAAAGTAAGTCTATTTCAATATCATTATCTATATAATTTCTAATTCCTCTTTCTGCAACTGTTACAATACTCTCCTCTATTATATTCCAATTAGGTCTATTTGCCCTTAATGTATTACAACAGTTCTTATCCACTTCTATTAGTCCTGCTGTATTAAATCCAGCTTCTTCTAATCCTAAAGCCAAACCACCTCCACCAGCAAACAACTCTAACACATTATACTCTCTTCTAGGTACAATATTAGAAATGTCTACATCATCATCAATTAATGTTTGAATGATATAATTCTCATATTCTTCATTAATAGAACTTTCTTTAATATTTTCATATGCACAATCATCAACTTTTATCAATTCTTCAAAATCAAGAATATCTAAAAGCTCGACTCCTAATATCTCACAAAACGATCTCACATTACTTTTAATAGGATCAAATCTACTAGATAACATAACAGATAGCTGATTTTTTGTAATTCCTAGAAGTTTTGCTAGTTCTGTTTGCGTTGATATATTTTTTTCCTTCATAACTTTTCTAACTTTTTCTTTGTTTATCTTCAAGTCATTCATAAAATCCGCTCCTAAAACCATAATTGAGTTATGAAAATATATTAACAAATCAATATGGTTTTGTAAATACGAACATGGAATATTTAAATAATTTTTTTTTAAAAGTCAACT
This sequence comes from Clostridium sp. UBA1652, assembly GCF_002320975.1. Lineage (NCBI taxonomy): Bacteria > Bacillati > Bacillota > Clostridia > Eubacteriales > Clostridiaceae > Clostridium > Clostridium sp. UBA1652. The sequence goes on along the minus strand of NZ_DCLI01000052.1, from coordinate 52,807 downwards.
AAATAGTCCTTCTCATATTCAAATATATAATTTAAGAAATTTTTATCATATCTCATGTAATTTCTTTGATTAAGCTTTCGCATAACAAAATAAAGCAGAAAGTCCGTTAGATTAGTTTAAGAAAAAAGTAAGGTAGATCATTTGATCTACCTTACTTTTTATATTTTTTAATTAGTAAACTAATTAATCTATACTTCCAGCTATCTCATCTTTAACAGTTACTCCTGCTGCTTCTAATTCAGCTATTTTAGCAGCAAATTGAGGTAAGTGTTTTTTATGAGCAATTAAAAGTTCATCCATTACACGTTTAGCAGTTTTTCCACTTGGAATTTGTGGATTTAGGAAGAACGCTTGCATAAGTAGACCATAGTCTCCAGTAACAGCAGCTTCACATACACAAAGTTCCATGTTCTTCATAACTTGCAACCATCCACGTTCTGCTGGTGCTAAAGGTCCAAATGCTATTGGTAAAGCTCCACTTGCAGAAATATAAGCAGAAACTTCTACAACACAATCTGCTGGAAGATCTGGAACAGATCCATTATTTTGAGTAGAAACAACAATATGTTGTTTTTTGTCTCCATATATAGATGCTATAGTTTCACAAGCAGCATCTGAATAGTGAGTACCACCACGTTTAGTTAATTGTTCTGGTTTATAGTTTAAGTTTGGATCTTTATAAAGTTCAAATAACTCAGCTTCAGTTACTTTAACTTGTTGAGCTCTAGTTCCAACCCCATTGTATTCTTCTAAACCATGTTCTAACATTTCTTCTTGTAAATAGTAGTATCTATGATATCCACAAGGGATTAATTGCATTTGATCTATTTGTTCTCTCATAAATGGAACAGCATGGATATTCTTTGGAATTCCAGAATCCTCACTGTACATTTTATCAATGATTTCTGCAGTAACATTTTTACCATTATCATCAAAAACTTTGTGCCAATGGAAATGATTTAATCCAGCAAATTTGTAAGTTAAATCATCTAATGTTTTACCTATCATTCCAGGTTCATGCATCATAGCTCCAACTGGTACATTACAAAGTCCTATAACCTTATCCCATTTACCATATCTAACTACAGCTTCTGTTACCATTCCACTTGGATTTGTAAAGTTAACTAACCAAGCATTCGGACAAAGTTCTTTCATATCCTCAACTATGTCTAAAATTATTGGAATTGTTCTTAGAGCCTTAAATATACCACCAGCTCCATTTGTTTCTTGTCCTAATAATCCATGAGAGAAAGGAATTCTTTCATCTTTTATACGGGCATTTAATAAACCAACTCTGAATTGAGTTGTAACGAAATCAGCATCTTTTAATGCTTCTCTTCTATCTAAAGTTAAGTGAACTTTAACATCATATGGTGATGCATCCCACATACGTTGAGCCATAGTACCAACTATTTCTAACTTTTCTTTTCCTGCTTCTACATCAACTAACCAAATTTCTCTAATTGGTAACTCTTCGTACCTCTTTATAAAACCCTCCATTAATTCTGGAGTGTAACTGCTTCCTCCCCCAATTGTAACAATTTTAACTGGCTTCTTATCCATTGTTAATCCTCCTTAAATTTTAAATAACTTATAATATTACAATAGTACAGTTTTAAAATCCATTCAATAGATTTTCATTTTATGAAAATGTTTTTAGAATTAATCTTTAACAACTTATATATCGTATACATTTAATATGTGCAACTTTTATTCATAGATATATAATTACTTCCCCTTTATTATTCTTTCCTACCTAAATATAATTTACTTTTCTCATCCTCAGTTGCACGATTAAAATAATCTCGAATAACTATATCAAGTATTGTACTCATATGAATATCTACATCTTCACTCATTCCTTTGAGCTGATTGAGCATTCTAACAGTTGATTTTCTCATCATATATGTTCTTTTTACATCAAATTCCTCTCCATCTATTGCAGGAGTCTTGCGTTTTCCTCTATTTATTTTTCTAACTTCAAAATCTTTTTCTTCTTTATTTATTAAAACTGTTTCTTTTTTACTCTTAGAAGTTACCTCTTCATACCTAGAACTTATAAGTTCATTTATTACTTCCCCGTCAATCTCTTCCTCATCAGTCCACTCTATATTAATAGAGTCTTTTTCATCGTCTTCTTTTAGTATTTCATCAACCTCATGAGCTGATAACTTTACTTTTTCAGCCATAAATATCACCTCTTGTTAAAATAATATTCTACCAAAACTTAAAAGATTCAATTTTTCAGCTGGATATCTGGATTTCTGGATATCTGGTTATCCAGTTATCTGGATTTCTGGTTATATGGTTATATGGTTATTAAACATAATCTTAAAATAAATTTATTTAACCTAGTATTCCACAAGGCTTTCTCACTATTTTTCCACATTCGATTTTTTTTGATAAATTGTGACCAAATTTTATTTTTATTCATATAGTAAAGAGTAATAAATTATTAGGAGTTGATAAAAATGTCAATAGAAAAGATAGCAACTTCATCTCAATTTACTGTCGAAGTTGAAAATGGAGTTAATAAGTCAGGAGAAATTATTTATAGAAAGCTTAATTTTTCTGGTCTAAGACCTGATTATAATGTAGATGCCCTTTATGCGCTTGCAGAAGCTATAAGAGGTATTTTATCTAATGATACCAGAGATGCCTTAGTATTTGACGTATCTAAAATAGTTAAAAATGACTAGATATATTAAAAATATTAAATTAGAAAGGTGGGTTGTATATGAGCTTCACTCTATCGTTGAGTTTTATCACCTCCAATGGTTCAAAATCTTCTATATCTATAGCTGGTGTTAGAGAAAATATAACTAAAGCTGAAGTAGAAAATTTAATGAATCTTATTATAGATAATAACTTCTTTGAAACAAAAAACGGATCTTTAGTTGCAATTAATTCTGCTAAAGTAGTCAAAAAAGAAGAAGATACTATAATTTAGTAAAAAGAGAGTTCAGCAAAAATTAATGCTGAACTCTTTTAATTAATATGTCTTTTTATTAATAACCTCTCTACCATTGCTCTTATGGAAGCATTTTATTTCTCTCAAGTAATTGACATACTTGCTCTGTAACATCTTTAGCTGAATACGGCATAGAATTTGTAATCCACCATACCATTACCCCAACTGCTCCTGAAGCTATAAATTGCATAAGTACCTCATTTTGCATCATGTTCTTTGTGTAGCTTATATTCAATTGCTTTTCAATACTTAATAATAATATATCCATTAGTTTATTACGAAAGGCCGTTACACCATTGTTAATAAGCAAAGTTTTGTACAAAAAAGCATTCTCTTCAATATATTTAAAAGTATTTTCAATTGATTCTCTTGGTGATAGCCTCTCAGTCATTCCTATTTCACAATGCTTTGCTAACTCAGTTAAAGATGCTTCAACACATTGATTAAGTAGATCATATTTATCCACAAAATGTAAATAAATAGTCCCTCTATTCACATTAGCCTGTTCTGCAATTTCATTAATTGTGATTTTTTCAAACTCTTTCTCAGACATTAATCCAACTAATGTTTCCATTATAACTTTTCTTGTTTTCTGTATGCGCCTATCCATTGTTCTCTCCTTAAAACAAAACTTACTCAACATCTTCTCTTAATTTGTTCAATTATCAACAAACTCCATATCTTTAATTATTGATAAATAAAACAGCTGTGCTAAACTAATTATATCGAACATATGTTGATTAATCAACAATAATTGATTTTAAGGAGATATGAATTTATGAAAATTTTAATATTTGGACGTGGAGTTATTTCAACACAATATGCTTGGGCATTAGAGAAAGCGGGACACACAGTTGAATTTTATGTACGACCAGGAAGAAAAATGCAATATGGTTCCAAAATAAATTTGAATATTATTGATGGAAGAACTAAACCAAGAGTTAATGTTAATGAAAAATGGTCTGTAACATTTATAGAGGATTTTAGTGCTGATCATGACTACGACTTAATTATATTGAGCTTAAACCATAATCAGGTTTCTGAAGCAGCTAAATTTCTAGCCCCTCGTATTGGGAAAGCTACTGTTTTAGTATTTAATAATTTTTGGGAAGAACCACTGAAAGCTATTGCACCTCTTCCACTTAATCAAATAGTATGGGGTTTTCCAGGCGGCGGTGGTGGCTTTTATGAAAATAATGTTCTAAAAGGTGGCTTTATGAAAATAATCTATCTAGGTCATGTAGATAATCATACTAATTCAGAAAGATATAAAGTTGTCTACTCTATGTTTAAAAGTGCGGGATTTAATATTAACGAGAAAAAAGACCTAAAAAGTTGGTTATGGTTTCATTTTGCTATGAATACTGGAATGGCAGCAGTAGCATTAAAGGTTGGTGGTTATTCAAATCTAATGGACTCTCCATCATATTTTAAAGAAAGTGTTTTGGTTATGCGTGAAATGTTACCTTTGTTGAAAGCTAAAGGAGATAAAACCAGTTTAGTAAGTCGTATAATGCTTTATTTACCTGCTGGTTTAACGGGATTTGTATTACAAAAAGCAACAGCTAAAGGTACATTTGCAAGACACATAATGGACCAAGCTGAAAACAGTGGTCACACTGCTTATGATTTAACAGCTTTATATCCTCGTGATGTTTTAGCAGAAGCTCGTTTACTTGGAGTTTCAATGCCTAAACTTGAATCCTTGGAACCATATTTTAAATAATTATATAAATAAAGAGCTCAGAATTTTCTTGAGCTCTTCTAATTTATATATTTTTTTTACTTTTCTAAAACTTAACCTCATCTGGATTCATTCCTGATCCACCACAATACTCCATAGAACTAATTGTGGACATATCCTCATCTGAAATAACAAAATCAAATATCTCAGTATTTTCTTTAATACGAGAAGGAGTAACTGACTTTGGTAAAGGAAGCACTTCATTTTGAAGGCCCCAACGTATACAAAGTTGTGCTACAGATTTATTATATTTAGCTGCAATTTCTTTAAGTGTTTCATTTGATAACATTCTTCCTGTACCAAGTGGACTCCATGCTTCAACTAGCATGTTATGTTTTTTGCAGTAATCCACAGTCTCCCTCTGCATTTGACCTGGATGAAATTCTATTTGATTAATCATTGGTGGAATTTCAGTTTTCATAAGTGACTTCAGATGATGTGGTAAAAAGTTTGATACACCAATTGCACGAATTTTTCCTTCTTTATAAAGCTGAGTCATTGCACGCCATGTTTCAAGATTAAGTTCATCCCAATTTGAAAATTGTTTTGAGTTTGCAGGCCAATGAATTAGGTATAAATCAAGATAATCTAATCCTAAATCAGAAAGTGTTTTATTAAATGCAGCTATGGTTTTCTCATAACCACGATCTTTATTCCATACTTTACTTGTAACAAAAAGTTCTTCACGTGGTACCTTACTTTCAGCAATTCCTGTACCAACACTTTTTTCATTACCATAAACCGCTGCAGTATCAATATGTTTGTATCCAAAGCTAAGAGCTGCTTTTACAGAACTAACTGCTGTATCTCCATCTGGTGTCTGCCAGGTTCCAAATCCAACACATGGAATTTTATATCCATTACTAAGTATAAAACTATCGTTCATTTTGTTCATTTATATCATCCTCCAACCTTATTATATATTGATTTATACGCTTATAATACTAGTTTATCATAATAAAGGATCTTTATTATATAATTAAAACACTCTCTTGATTTCTACCAAAATAATTATCTAAATATCCTTCTGGCAATACAGGTAATAACTCAAACTCAGTTTCCATAGTCTGCACTTGTCCTGTTTCCGTACATTTAATAATACCATTTAAAATTTCTACCCCATGACATCCCATATCAATATTGGCACGATGTGGTCTATCTTTTCTCATAGCCCATGCCATTTCTGCAACTCCAAGACCTCTTGAATTCTCACTATATCCATAACAATTAGGTATTTCAATGGATTCTTTCATTCCTTTTTTCTGTAATAATACCTTTCCTCCGAATTTATCAGGGTCTGGAATATTTAGAATTCCCTCCGTACCATAAATAGTTAACACTGGTACTTGTGGCCATATGGTATTTGACGTGAAGTTCATTGTTCCATATACTCCACTTTTAAACTTCATATTTGATATCATTACGTTTTCACTTTCAATCATGAAAGTTTCACCAAAGCTAGGTAATGATGGATTCTCTACTGTATGTTCTGGGGTTGTATTGCAAGCAAATCCACTAACCTTTTCAACAGGTCCTAAAATACTAAGTAATGCTGTAATATAATAAATACCAACATTAAAACCTATGCCTCCCCCCTTTGCCGTATGAAATGCTCCTGGATAATATAAAAACTCCATATCACGATTTACTGCTGCATGGCATGAAACAATCTTTCCTATTCCACCACTATCAATGACCTTACGAGCTGTCTGTATAGCTGCACCAAAAAATGTATCAGGTGCACACCCAATTCTTAAGTTTTGCTTATTCGCAATCTCCTTAAGTTCAAGAGCATCTTTTAAATCTGGAGTTATAACTTTTTCAGTATATACATTTTTTCCAGCTTCTAAGGATTTCTTTATTACTTCATAATGAGCTGTCACAGGAGTTAGGTTTACAACCAACTCAATTTCAGGATCATTTAAAATATCATTAATAGACATAGCTTTTATTCCAAATTCCCTTGCTTTTTCCTCAGCCCTTTGAAGACTTAAGGCTCCACACCCAATTACATCTAAGATTTCAAACCTATTAATCATATTGACTAAATATATACCACTTATTTTTCCACAACCTATAACAGCAGTTTTAACTTTTTGAAATTGTTTCATTCTTCTCCTCCTCTATTTTCTTTCTTACTTATCTATCAGCAACCACTATGCCAAGATTTAGGCCACTTATAAAGTTCTATATTCTTAATTTAACTTATGTATTTTCCCTATTTCGGTGTAATAAAAAAAGCCCTCAAAAAGTATTTATGTGCTTTACTTCTTGAAGGCTTTTTAAAGCACATAGGTGATGTGCTTTGTTCTATTCTTTTTTAGATATTATTTTAAATGTACTTTTATAAGCATCTGATTTAGAAGTTGCATATTGAATGATATTCCCCTCTTTATCGTAGGTAGTAATACGGGTAATAGATATAGGATCATTTTCTTTTAGATTAAGATAAGTAGCTTCTTGAATATCAGCTTTTCTTATCTCTATATTTTTTTCTTCTTTATATGGAGTTACATTATGCTCCTCAAGTGTTCTAAAAAGATTATGTTCTGTAAAATCAATGTCAATTAATTTAGGACATATTTTTAATGGAATATAATCATCTGCTAGAGAATACAAATCATCATTAACATATCTAACTCTCTTTAAGTGAAATACTAAATCAGTTTCTAAAATATTTAGATAAGATGCTACATTGGACTTTGGGAATTCAACAGCTTGTTTAAGTACACGATTTTTAGTGAATTTCCCTGCAGAACTTAAAATACTAGATAATCCAAGTCCATTATTATTAGAATCTGAATAATCTATTGGAACTTTATTTCCTATGTAAAAGGTTCCTTTTCCTTGAATTCTTACAATTATATTCTCATCCTCTAATTTTTCTAATGCTTTTCTAATGGTTGGTCTACTTACATTAAACATATTAGATAAATCTCGTTCACCTGGTAATGGTGAATAATATTCAAATTTAGAAAAATAGGCTATCATTTCATCCTGAATCTCCAAATGTAGCGGAGTACCTGTTCTCTTCATACAAAATCGGCCCCTTTCTATTAATTAAAATCATCTATCTTAAAATTTATTTTCACTTAATAATAATATATTTAAGAAAAATCATCAAGTAAAAGACCTTTCTTGTTTACCAGTGGTAATAATTATACTCCACTTGTCACTTTATCTCAAGTCCTAAAATTTATAATATTTTCTATTTTCATATTGATGACCATTTTTACCTATGGTACAATTATTTTACCAGTGGTAAGTATATAAATTAAAGGAGGGTCTATAAATTTATGAAAATAAGAACACCATTTTTAGTTGTAAATCCAAAATCCTATCTTTACGGAAAACGTTCTCTAGATTTAGCATTAGCTGCTGACAAAATAGCTAAAGAAACAGGTATAGAAATGTTCTTTACATGTCCATTTGCAGATATTCGTTATATTAGCGAAAATACTACTAACGTAATTGTAACTGCTCAACATATGGAATCCTTAAAACCAGGGCGTGGAATGGGACATGTATTACCAGAGTCATTAAAGGAAGCTGGTGCAAAAGCTGTGTTTTTAAACCATGCTGAGAATCCAATGACTGTAGCTGAACTTTCTAAGACAATTGAACGGGCACGTGAACTTGATATGGCAACTATAGTATGTGCTGATTCTGTTTCTGAAGCTGTTGCACTTTCTAAGTTTAATCCAGATATAATCTTAGCTGAACCTACAGAATTAATTGGAACAGGTAAAACAGCAGATAACAGTTATGTAATAGAAACTACTGAGAAGATTAGAGAGATAAGCCCTAATACATTAGTTATGATAGCTTCAGGGGTTACCACTGCTGAGGATGTTTATAACGTAATTAAGCTTGGAGCTGATGGTACTGGCGGAACAAATGGTATTTTAGGTGCTCCAGACCCTAAAAAGCGTATAGACGAATGGGCTGAGGCAATGCTTAAAGCAATAAAAGATAAGGAATAGGGGATTATAGTATGAGCATTTATAAAGAACAAATAAGTTTAACATCTCACGGAGAAACACCAAGTTTTTTTGATATTACTCCACAAGTAAGAGGAGCAATAAAGAAAAGTAACATACAAAATGGTATCTGTGTTGTAATTTCTCCACACACTACCTGTTCAGTATTCTTTGAAGAATTTGTTCATGATTACACTGAAAATGGGGATGAGTTTCTTCAAGTAGATTTAAATGATGTACTAAAAAAAATAATTCCAGATAATGTTGCACTTGGACAATACAATTATCCTGGGGAAGAGCATTATAAAGCTGTTGAATCATGGCCAGATGCCTTAAGTTATCTTCCAAATGGAGATCGTTCTGCGCTATTTAACTGTGATGCACATTTAAAAGCAACTCTTCTTGGCTCTAGTGAAACTTTTGAAGTTGATAATGGAGACTTAGGAGTTGGTACAACAGGCTATGTTTATTTCGTGGACTTTGATCGTACAAGATCTCGTACTCGTAAATGTAAAATTATAATAATGGGTGAATAATTTATTTAAGATGGAGGGAGAAAAATGTTAGTTAATTCAAAAGAAATATTATTGAATGCTAAAAAAAATAACTATGGAGTTCCAGCACCTGATTTTTTAGATTTAGATTCTGCTAGAACCTTTGTTGAAGTTGCAGAAGAATATAATAGACCTATTATCCTATCATTTGCTCAAGCACATCGTAATATAATTTCTCTAGAAGAAGCAGCTATTGTAGGAAAATTCATGGCTGAAAGCGTTAAGGTTCCAATAGTTTTACATCTTGACCACGGCGAAGATATAGAATACATTAAGCGAGCTATTGATCTAGGTTTTACTTCTGTAATGATAGATGCATCTATGGATAGTTTTGAGGAAAATGTACGTAAAACAAAAGAAGTTGTTGAGCTTGCACATCCAAAAGGTATAACAGTTGAAGCTGAGATTGGACATGTTGGCCAGGGAGAAATTATTGGACAAGGTGAAGGTCAAAGCGGAACTTCTTCCATATATACAACAGTTGAAGAAGCCGTGTCTTTTGTTAATCAAACTGGTGTAGACTCTTTAGCAGTTTCTATAGGAACATCCCACGGAGTTTATAAAGGTAATAAGAATCCTGAAATAAATTTTGAAAGACTAAATGAATTAGCAAAAGCTATAGAAGTTCCATTAGTTCTCCATGGAGGTTCAGGAACAGGAGATGACAATCTTCATAGATGTGCAACAGGAGGTATCTCTAAAATTAATGTTTTTACTGACTTTTTAGTAGGTGCAATGAAGGAAATTGATGAGGTAAAACCATCAGATTTTATAGCATTAAAAAAAGCTTCCAATGAAGGCATGGCAAAAATTCTTAGACATTATTTTAGGGTGTTTTCGAAGGAATATAAATAATATATATACTATTAATAAATCCAGTAGATAAAAAATACCTACTGGATTTATTTAATATATATTTGTTTTCCCTTAAACACTATAGCTAATTCTTTTATATTTTTTATTCCTCTCTGTTCCAATGTACTGGAATACTTCTTTTCAGCAATTTGCTTTAAAGCTTCATCTGCTGTTTCTTCTAATGTCTCTTCATCATCTGGATCTAGCTTTTTAAATTCTATAACAATTCCAAGTTTATTAATATCTTTGGGAATTATCATTACATCATATCTGCCATAACCACTTTCTCTATTTGATAAAACCTCGTGGGTATCATTTAAAGAGATTAACATCCCTAATACGAAAGCATGATATACCTTTTCTCCTTCATAACCACCTACATCAAAATAACTTATACTTTTTAGAACAAATTGCTTTAATAATTTGCCAAATATTTTAATATCCCCAGTTACAAGACTATTAATCATAATATCATAAGTTTCTTTAGTAATTGTAGCCTTAAACCAACTTTCTATTATATTTCTATATAGACTTTTTACTTCTCTATTAGGAATTCTTAGCTCATAGAATATATCTTCATCTTTTCTATAAGCTTCTTTTGCTTTAAGATATCCTGTAAATAATAAAAAACTCCATAGATTATCAGTAGATTTTTCAATGTCACCCATAACTATATTTTCATCTATTATTTTAGTTATAGGGCTTCCAGTTATCAAAGCTTCCAAATCCTTTTTTACCTCTTCTGAACCTTTAGATAAAAGTATATTAACTAAATCATTTGAACTACTATTTACCCAATATGGTCTTAAGCCTAATTTAGGACTTGACAAATAATTTAATATTGACCATGGATTATAGATTGTCGTCTCTCCAAAGTAATAACCATTGTACCAATCTCGTATATTGTTAAGCTCTTCTTTTATATTATAATCAAAAACTAATTGTTGAATTTCTAAATCAGTAAATCCAAATTTATCAGAAAGATTGTAACTTAGTATGCTTTCTACTTTAAGGTTGTTTAATCCTGAGAATATTGATTCTCTAGCCACTCTAAGTATTCCTGTAATCATTGCTTTTTGTAAAGAACTATTATCCTTAAATGCACCACTTAGTAAATTCCTCATAAACTCTATAGCTTCATTGTAATAGTTGTTTACATATGCTGCTTGAATTGGCACATCGTATTCATCTATTAAAATTATCACTTTTTCATTATAGTAAGTATAAATATATTCAGATAACTTCTTAAGAGCGGCTGATAATTCTATTATAGAAGCCTTTTTGTTAATAACAGAATTATAATATTGCCTATCTATTTCATGAAGCTTAGTATTACTTAAGCAATATTCATGGTCAATAAAAAGTTTACTGAATAACTCACCTAAACTTTCTCTTAAATACTCAAAAGAACTATGCTTTTCATCCTTAAAACTTAAGTATATAACTGGATATTTCCCCTGAAGATACATAATATCCTTATGACTTTCTATGTTAAGACCTTGAAAAAGATAACTATTATCTTCGCTGCTATTTTCAAAGAAATACTTTAACATACTCATGTTAAGAGTTTTTCCAAATCGTCTTGGTCTTGGGACTAATATTGTTTCTCCATCACTTTCCCAAAACTCTTTTATTAATAAAGTTTTATCAACAAATAAATAATCCTCACCTCTTAATTTTTTAAAATCACTTATTCCTATTGGTATTTTCTTCATTAATATCACCTGCCTTAATTAAGTTCTACGGCTTACATACTAGCTCTAGAAATACATCTTTAAGTCATCTAATCTATCATCTATATTAACCATAAGTTCGCTTTTTTTGCTTATTATTATCTCCTAATTATATCACAAAAATATTGATAATAATCACTTATCACCTATCTTATTCCAGTATATTAATCTTTTCTAAGAAGTATCTTAAATAAGATACTCTTCTATTTACTATCTTTCCTTCTACTATCATTCCAGGTTTTATTTCTGATTTTTCTCCTTTTTTATTTGTTAAAAAATTAGTATTTATATAGGTCTCTGCTGTATAATAGCTTGATCCATCTTTCTGATTTACTTTTGAATCTGCACTTATTTTTTCAACAGTTCCTTTAAGAATACCGTAGTCCTTTTGTGGTAAACCTGCAAATGCTATATTTATAGTTTGTCCTTCTTTTACATTTCCAAAGTCTTGATTTTGTATATATATTTCAAGTTTATAGTTTGAAGTATCTTGTGGAATAATTGATGCTATTTCTGTACCACTTTGTATATAGTTTCCTACCTTTACTGGAGTTATTATATTTAGTATCCCATCACTTTCAGCTTTTACAGTTGAAGCTTCAATTTTACTTTTTAAGCTTTCAATGTTTACATTTATTTCAGTTTTACTACTTTCTAAAGCTTTTATACTATCATCTATTTGAGATATATACTGCTCTTTAGTAGTATTACTAGTGCTTCCACTTATATTAGCTTCTTCAATCTTTTGTTTTGTTTGAGATATAGTGCTTAAGACACTCATCTTCTGATTATTTTTATATTTTTCCAAAGCTTGTTTACTACTATCTAAAGTATCTTGAGCTGATTTTATTTGCTCTTCTAATACACCTTCCTGCTTTTTTAGTTTATTTAAAGTATCTTCATTACTTTTTATTGTGTTGTTTAAATCATTAATATTATAAGCATAGTCCTCATATTGATAATACATAGAATTTGATTTATCAAAGTAATTTTTACCCTCATCCATAGATTTTAATAATAGATTTAAGTCTGATATACTTTTATTCAAAGAGTCAACTTGGCTTTGAATTAACTCTTTTTGTTTTCCTGCATCATTTTTACTAGATATATAAAGTTCGTATTTTTGGTAGTATTCTTTTTCGCTTTCACTGCTACTGTCAAAGTAGTTATTATTATCTAAAATAGATTTCTTTAATTTCTCATAGTTATTTATACTATTATTTTTATCTTCGATAGTTTTATCTAATGCAGCTTTCTGAACCTTAAGCTCCTCAGAATCTATAGTTAGAAGTATATCTCCTTTTTTAACTTCCATACCTTCAGCTATATTCAATTCTGTAATACTACCCATACTCTTATTGGCTACTTTTATTATTTCATTGTTAGGTCTAACCATACCACTAGCTTTTATTGTTATCTCTTTATCTGCAACAGCCGACCATATTATAGTTATAGTTAATAATGAAATAATAATATACATCATATACATAGTAAATCCTTTTGGTCTTGAGTTCATAATTTCTCTACTATCTGTAATATCATTAAGATTTTCTATACTATATCTCATTACTATCTCTCCCTTCAGTTGCTGCAACTTCCTCATAACTAACAGGTATCTGCTGACTCCATAAGTTATAATAATATCCTCTGGAATTCATTAATTCCTCATGGGTTCCATATTCAGCTACATGACCCTTATCAATTACATATATTCTATCGCACCTCATTATGGTACTTAATCTATGAGCTATTATCACTGTAGTAACATTTTTTGTACATTCCTCTATAGTTCTTTCTATAGCTTTTTCTGTAATAGAATCAAGATTTGATGTAGCTTCATCCATTATAAGTATTTCTGGTTTTCTAAGTAAGGCCCTAGCTATAGCTAATCTTTGCCTTTGTCCTCCAGATAGATTGGTAGCATTTTCTTCAAGCATAGTATCATATCTTGTAGGTAAGTTATTTATAAACTCATGAATCTGAGCGTATTTACAGATTTCTATAATTTCTTCATAAGTAGCATCAGGATTCGCAAACTGTAAATTTTCTTTAATTGTTCCTGAAAAGAAAAATGCATCTTGAGAAATATAAGCTATTTTATCTCTTAGAGTTTCTCTATTTATATCTTTGATATTATAAGAATTTAAGATTACCTCTCCCTTTTCGCATTGATAAAAATTCATAAGAAGCTTTGCTATAGTAGTTTTCCCTGAACCACTTTCCCCTACTAAGGCTATCTTTTCTCCTTTTCCTATCTTCATATTGATATCATTTAAAATAAGCTGTCTAGTTCCATATCTAAAATCTACATTTTGCAGGATAATCTCTCCATTTAGTGTAGTTGGATTTATTTTTTTGTCTTCGTCTACTGATTTTTCAGCTTCTAAGTCAAGGATTTCTCCTAATCTATCAGCAGCCACCATAGCACTTTGAAGGGTAGGCTGTAAATTTATCATTCTTTCTATCGGTTCTATAAAATAAGCTAGTAAAGCATTAAAGCTAATTAATGAACCTATTGTTATATCTCCTTTTATAACCAAATAAGCTCCCATCCAAAGGACTGCTATACCAAATACACCTTTTACTGTTCCTTTTATAGAGCCTTGTAGATTATTAACGAAGCCATACTTAAAAACACTTTTTATAAGTCTTATAAATTTCTTTTCTGTTTCTAGATTTACTTTTCTTTCCCCATTAAAAGCTTTTACGGTCTCAATACCATTTAAGGATTCAACTAAATATGAGGTTAGTTTAGCATTATCCTCCATAGTATCTCTATTCACATCTTCTATAGGTTTCTTAAATACAAAAACTAATAGTATATAAATAACTATAGGTATAAAACATAAGAAAAACATCTTTGAATTTTGTTTAAATAATATTGCCCCACCAGCTATAGCCATTAATGTGTCAATCATTAAGGTTAGCGTTGCTGAAGATATAGCATCCCTTATTTTACTAGCATCATTAAATCTTGAAATTATTTCCCCTACTTTTCTAGTTCCAAAGAAATTCATAGGAAGACTAATTACATGATTGTAATATCCAAGTAGTAAAGGTATATCTATATTCTGTGATAAGTGTATTAGAAGCATCGTTCTAAAGAACTCAGTTAAAATCTTGAAAACAGCCAGTCCTATCATGGCTAAAGAAATAACTAATAAACTATTATCTAATGTATTAGGTAATATATCATCTAAAAGAAATTTAAAATAAAAAGAACCTATAATTCCAAGTAAAGTTATTAAAATAGATGATATAAATATATTAACTAAAAGGTTCTTTTGAACCTTAATAAGCCCCCAAAATCTTTGAAATAATCCTTTAGTTTCATCACCTTTTTCAAAGCTTGCAGAAGGAACCATTAAAATTAAAACACCTGTCCATATTTTATAAAAATCCTCTGGTTTCATTTTAACTATACCTTTAGCGGGATCTGCTATTATAATTTCTTCCTTGGTTACCTTATGTATAACTACATAATGAAGAAGGGATCCATCCACAATAACATGAGCTATAGCTGGTTTAGGATACTCAGAAAAAATATCCTCTACCTTAGAAGCCTTAACTCCTTTAGCTGTAAAACCTAAAGTTTCTGCTGCCTTAATAACTCCATATGCAGAAGTTCCATGTGTATCTGTTCCTGCTACTTCCCTTATCTTAGAAATAGGAATCTTAAGACCATATTGCTTAGATATAGTAGCTAAACAAGCTGCCCCACAATCCTTAATATCATGCTGTTTTATACAAACATACTTTTTTAATATCCTCATATTATCCTCCCAATACTTTTAATGTTATCAAGTTTCACTTATCTAGGGTAGTGCCAATGTTATCTCTACCCTAAAGGAGAGAGTTACAGTGGCTAGACATCAGGAAAATCAATGACACTATAAATTTAACATAATTAATGTATTTAACGGATAATATTTCCTAAACGTTTATTTTTTAATCCTGAACGTATTTTTGTACGATAAAAAATTACGTTTATGCTTGTTTTTGATCTTTTAGGATAAAAATGTAATTTTGTATTTTTATACTGATATAATGATTACATAATCTTTGATTTCATTTACTGAGAACTCAAGATTGATTTTCTTAAAAATATCTTAGTCTTTATATAATTAGCTAATAGCTTCACGAGCTCAAAGAAGTTTATTATAAAATAATTAATACAAACTAGAAGGGGACTTTTCAAATGATTGAATTAAATTTAGAAGAATTGAATAATATAGACGGAGGAAATTTGCTTAATACTGCATGGGAAATATTTAGTATAATGGCAGACCCATGGTATTATGTTGGTCCGAACTTTTCTAATAATGGTACTGATATGGGTCACAGCTATTATCAAGATGTTTATAACCATGCTCACGGCATTAACTAATACACTTATTTCCCTTAAAATATATTAATAATAAAAAAAGTACTGTGAATTTATACCTTTTCACAGTACTTTTCTATCTTATAATAAGAAATTAATACATTCGTTTGATTAGTAGGTATAAATAAATCTAGTCCCTCCTGATTCTCATCTGGTAAAAAATATTTTTTGTTGAATTTTTTAATTATCCATCCTGTAATTCCAACTGGAATAAAACCAAAGCTACCTTTATTAAAAGATTTATTACTTGGTAAATATCCATTGCTAAATATAGATTGTATTAAGTTCATAATAGGACATGTTTCTATAATTTTAACTCTATAAAACTTTTCTTCATTAAAGAAATTCATAAAAATCACCTCATATTTAAATTTAAAAATTACTAAATAATATTATACTAGTAACATAATTATTTAAGTCTTATGTGTAAATAAAATTTATTATACTAGTAGTTTATCACAATAGTACCATTGTATATTAAATTTTTCCTAAACGTCCACTTTTTTATCATAAACGTATTTTTGTAAAATAAAAAATTACGATTATGCACATTTTTTAGTCTTTTAGGATAAAAATGTAATTTTGTCCTTCTATGCTGATATAATGATTACATAATCTTTGATTTTACTAGGAGATGATGAAATGATAACTTTAGATAATGAATTAGAATTTGAAAACTTACTCTCTTTTAGAAGTAAAGTTACTCAACAAGAGCTTCAAGAAGAAATGAAAAGTATAGAACTTTTTATGAAAACCAATAGCTTAAAAAAAGTTGGTCCTACCATAACAACTACCTATGCTATTCAACAAGCTATGATTCCTACTATGGACATAGAAGTATTAATTCCAATAGAGGGACAACCTGTTTCTAATAATAGATATATATTTAAAGATAAATTTAGATTAGTTAATGCTTTAAAGATTTCTCATAAAGGAAATCCTGTCTTGCTTCAACAGACTGTCAGTGAAGTTCAAAAATTTATACAAGATAAAAAATTGCAACCCATAACTTCTTTATATAATGTAACTATTAAAGAAGCTAAAACACCAGAAGAAATAAACAATGTACAAATTGATATGTACATTGGAGTTAATCCAAATATTATCTAATTTTAGTTAATACTCTCCTTAGAAGGCGCCAAAATTAGGAGTTTATTATAAATATATTAAAATATGGAGGAATGCAACCATGGAAATAACTTTAAATTCTAATTTTATGAGTATTAATAGCGATGAACTTATCACAATTGATGGTGGTGTTAATTGGGATAGAGTTTTTAATGGTGTTGCCATAGCTGGTGGTGCATTAATTGGAATTGCAGGAGTTGTAACTGCCCCTATATGGGTGCCTGCTTTAGGAGCTTTTGCAATAGGTACTTCTGTTGGATACTATATATTATATTAAAGTTGGAGGTAATAATTATGTTACAAAATTTAAATCAAAATGACTTAAAAACTATAAATGGTGGAATTGCAGAATATCTGATATTATTAGGAGCTTTTGGGGCTGGTGTAGCAGCTGTTGGTGCTTATAAATTAGCTCAAAATAATATGGCTAATATTTATAATATCTGTACTAGCTCACCACAAACATATAATTCATATATTTATGGTAATTAAATATAAATACTAAATTAATTATATATGAGGTGTTTAAGTATGAAAAAGTTGATTAGCCTACTACCACTAATGGTACTAGTATCTCTAAATTTCACGAATTTATCTAACCTAATTAAAGGTATAGTTATTATTTTAGCTGTATTGGTATATATTTATAGTGTTAAAGCTAATACAAATAAATAACTAAGGCTAAATCAATATTTTTAGCTATAAATCAGTAATATAAAGTAGTCTATGTAAACTTTAAAAACTCATATAAATATAAAGCATACATAGACTGTTCTTAATTTTGGTAAACAAATAGGCAAAGGTTTATATTATTTAACCCATTAAAAATCAATTTAAATAAAGGAGTAATAGCTTTAATCAGCAATTACTCCTTTATTTTCTATCAAAATATTTACAGCCTCTTATAATGTTACTTCCACTTTTATTTATACCCTTTATTTTTTTACTTGAATCATTTAATATAATATTTAATTCTCAATTAAAGGGTGTTATGATCATTTTTTCCGCAGTTTTAGCTTGTGTTTTACATTATTTATTTAATAAAAACAAAGTTTAAATAGCAAGTATGCTTTTGTTTTTAATCATACTTGCTCTCGTAATTTAAATTACTTTAAATATTTGAAAGGAATAATTATTAAAATGAAATCTACTATAAAATTATTTATTATCATTATTTTACTTCTTGTTGATGTATTACTCATAATCAATTTTGTAAAAATTAAAGACTATGGCATGCTACCTCTATACGCACTTATAACCATATTCTTAATATCGGTTATTTATAAACTATATAAATAACATTTTCATAAATATTACTACAGTTCTAATAAAAATAAAAAACTATGTATGAAAATCTAATAATTTAAATAGCATCATTTTACTACTAATCCCTTAATTTTTCTATAAGACACCATGCACTCTTCTCCATTTAGCATATGTATGATCTTGTTCTTAGTATCAATTTTTCTTATATTATTTTTATTAACTATATAGGATTTATGACATCTATAGAAATTATCATCTAACTCTTTTTCTATATCATTAAGATTTCCGCTAAACGTTAGTTGTCTTCCTATACCATGTAATAATATCTTATGCTTTCCACTTAATGTTTCAAAAAATAGAATTCTATCTTGTTCAATAGCTATTATCTTTCCCTCTATCTTTAAGTTAAATATTTTTATTTCAGACTTACTAGATGTATATCTATTATTTGCATCTAATATGCACTCTGCTATTCTTTCTTTTATCTCATCAAACTTATATTTTTCAATGTACTCCATGGCCTCTATTCTGTATTTGAAGGCTAAATGACTCATCTCTACATGGCTTGTTATGAATACTATGAAACCTAACGGATCATACTTCCTTATTTCAGCTGCTAGTTTTATTCCGTCCATTTTTTGTCCTTCTAACTCTATATCTAGAAAATATAATCCAATTCCTTTATTAGTTTTTACATATTCTATAATCTCCTCTGGTTTTTCTGTATCTATAACTAATTGCATGTCCAAATTTTCTATATCTATAGTGTTTTCCACTACCTTTTTATATCTTTTTCTTTGTATCTCATTGTCTTCACATATAAATACTCTAATCATTCTATTGCCTCTCATTTTCCCCAAAGTTATTGTCTATGGTTATCTTCTGAATAAATTCTCCATCCTGTATAATTGTATCTAAGGTTATATATTTATATCTATCTAATATATCCTTTAAGTTGCTTAACCCTATCCCCCTATTTTCACCTTTAGTTGAATATCCTTTTTTATTAATTTTATATATGGGTGGAACCTCTTCTCCACAGCTATTAGAAATAAGTATAATTAGAATTCTATCTTCTCGTATAAATCCTACTCTAATATTATGCTTATCACTGGTTTCTCCTTCTTCAATAGCATTATCTAATAATATTCCTAACACCCTAGTTAAGTCTATAATATGCATATTTATTTTTTCTATAGGGTCTTTTATATCAATCAAGACTTCTATTCCCATTTCTTGAGCTCTTATAAGCTTTGAAGACAATAACCCCTTAACTTCTAAAATCTTCATATTCTTTAGTAGTGCTATTTTGCTGTCATTTTTACCTATCTCATGACTTAATGGCAAGATGTTATCATAGAAATGCTTTTTTAAGCCAGCCATATCATCCTCATCTATATATCCTATCATTGATGATATTATGTTGGCATAATCATGTTTGAATGATCTCATATCACTATACAAGTTCTCTACCTTATTAGTGTAATCTTGTAAAATATTAAAATTCATTTGCTTACTTTTTAATTCCGACTCTTTTGTAACTCCTTTAAAGATTATATATACTATTATTATTATTAATGTACATAAGATAAAAAATAGAACTGCATTAACATGTACCATAGTAGCATCACTATTATCAGGAATTCCAATAACTGAGTAAACTTTTATGACTATTAGGATTACTGATATCAGCATTAATATTAAAAATCTGAAGTTTAATATTATATCTATAAATTTTAGCTTTGACTTTTTTAATATTTCTCCTAATATCCTACTCACTAAAAACATAATTATTGTTTCTACGGCTATAAAAGCTAGTCCAAACTCTGGCATTTCTCCATTAGTACTAAATAGAATATAGTAAACTGCACATACAGCATAATCAATTATTATTAATAATATCGCTGAGGATATTGAAAATAATGTACTATGTAATATATTTTTAGTATTTTTATGTACATATATGCCACTTCCAATCATCATCGGAATTATTTTTAAATTAGGATTTATTTCAAATGCCACTATTGATGCTATTATTGTTAAAATAATCGCAACTAAAGTTTCTTTAGCTTTTATTCTAAAATATGCTAAGTTTACTATTCCTATATATGTATATAATACACATACTATAACGTCTTTATATTGATACATTGCCCGCACCCCATCTATCTTATCTAGCTATATATTCTTCTATTAACTTCCTCATATGTCTTATAGAATCCAAACACGCTTCTACATCTTTTATTTAAGTTATGAATTATAGCATAATTTTGATGAAATATTAGCTATTATTACATTTTTTCCAACCTTTATTATATATTTACCCCCATAAAATGTCAATTTTCTTTCAACCTACTATTAATGCTAATGTAGTAAACTTCACCCAAAAGGTCTCTGAGTAGACGTGCTATGTTTAAAAATGGTTATTTATTCAGAAAAAAATTAGAATATACTAGTTCTATACTTTAATATAAATATTAAAATTTTTTAGATTGATATTTATAGGAGGTGAAAGAAACAACTCTTCTTTTCATACGATTAATCATGAATCTAATACGTTTATTACAAAGTAAACACAAAGAAATTTTAATATGATATTATAAAGAAAATAAGATGGCTGTTTGTTTATATCCAGAGATAACTGAGAGACACAAAGTAACCATCTTGCTACTAGATTAAAGGAGCGAGAAGATGACTATATCGAATGAATATAAAGGTTGGTCTATTACAGAATGTATTTTAATTTTTATTTTTACTACAGTAGCTATGGAGATATGTAGCTTTGGATTTATGGCATTAAGTCACGGTGCTATTTTCCTTTTAAGTCCAGATTTATCATCTTCCTTGAGCAATTATATAGTTCTATTTGCAAGAACAATTGCAAGTATACTAATAATAAGATATGTTGTTAAAAAAAGTAGCTTAAAATGTATTTTAAAACAAAGAGTTAGCAAAAAAATAGAAGTATCACTATTATTTTTGGGAGTACTTTTGTTAATAGGTTATGTGCTAACTTATAGTACTAGTATTGATTTATTGTTAATAAATGTACCATATAGTCAAGCATTTATTGATGCAGCTAGTAACTTGGTTGCAGACTCAAAATACGCGTTCTTATCTACTGTTTTATTTGCACCTGTTTTTGAAGAAATACTACATAGAGGAATTATTCTAGAGAAATTATCAAGAAAATACAATGAATTTATAAGCATTTTAATATCTGCATTGATTTTTGCTTTTTCTCATCTAAATCTTGTACAAGGAGTAAATACTTTCTTTTTGGGTATTGTAATTAGTCTTATTTATATCAAATCAGGATCATTATTAATAACTATACTAATCCACTTGATTAATAACTTATATTTTTATTTAGTTATGTTTCATTCAAATGTACCAAGAGTAAGTTATGGAAACTTTAATATTTATCAATTACTTGTTGGAATTCTACTTTTAATTGTTTCCCTTCTATATTTTTATAAAATAAAAAATAGTAATCTACCCTATATATACTATAAAAAAGGAGATTGATAATAATGATAACCAATGAAATTCTAGTACCTTTTGCTATATCTGTAATTATATATTTTTTTGTTATGCTAATTAATAAGAATCTTTCTTTATCAAAAAAAATATCAAATAAATTTATAAAAAGAAAAAATATAGTATCATTTTTCTTTTTATCTATAATCCTCATAATTACAATAGATTTATTATTCTATATGTTCTCTAATAATCTGACAGACTTCTCCAAGTTACTAGCAAATGGATTCAGGCTAGGTATTTTTATCTCCTCACTAAATATTGTTTTTGATATCATAAAACATAACGATATAAGCAAAACAGCCAAATAGTTGGCTGCTTTGCTTATATACTTAATTTAATTTATTAATGTATAATTTTATTTTTAAAATCATGCTTGTTCATGTAATTTAAATCACTTTAAATATTTGAAAGGAAAATTTATCAAAATGAAATCTACTATAAAATTATTTATTATTATTATTCTACTTCTTGTTAAGGAAGAAAATAAATTAATCCTCGCTGAACTCTTATTGTTATTTATCTATCTATCCCTTTTTTCTTCCCCATAAACGCCATAAGCTGCTCATAATACGGATAACCTTCCATGTCACCTTTTACAAGTGTTGCCATAGCACCAACTGCATTTCCGTAAATGCCGCATTCTCTTATACTTAAGTTTCTTAATACTCCTGATAAAAATCCTGCTGCAAAGCCATCCCCTGCCCCAACCGTATCTTCTGTTGTTACTTGGAATCCTTCTATATATTCCTTATCAGACTTAGTAGCTACATAACAGCCCTTTTCTCCAAGCTTAACTACTACTGTTTTGCAGCCCATTTCTAAAAATTTTTCTGAGATGTCTTTCTCATTTTCTAATCCTAATAACATCTCTCCCTCTTCTATTCCAGGGAATATGATGTCTGCCAATTCTGCAATTTTTAGAAGTACTGGTCTTGCTTCTTCTAAAGTCCACAATTTTAATCTTATATTAGGATCAAAGGAAATGGTTATTCCATTTTCTTTTGCAATCTCTAATACTTTAAATACAGTTTCTCTACAGCTTTCAGATAAGGCTGGTGTTATTCCTGTAACGTGAATAATTTTAGTGTCTTTTATATATTCTATGTCTAAATCTTCTATAGATAATCTACTTGCAGCAGATCCTGCTCTATAATAATAAACATTTGGATTTCCATTATTAAATCTCTCTTTAAAAAGTATTCCAGTACTAGCTCTCTTATCAACTTTTAATCTTGATACATCTACACCTTCTCCACGAACTGTATTTTGAATGTATCTTCCAAATTCATCATCTCCAACTTTCGAAAACCATCCTGCTTTATGTCCTAATCTTGCAAGCGCTATAGCAACATTAGAATCTGCTCCTCCTATAGATTTGCTAAAACTATCTACAAATCTTAGTGGACCATTAGCTTGAGGATTAAAAAGTACCATAGTTTCTCCAAATGTTAATACTTCCTTCATCTTTATACACCCACCTAAATATTATTCCTAGCTTCTCTTACTTTTTCTACGAATTCAGCTGCTACTTTTGTGATTTCTTCATAGTTTCCTGTTTTAGCTCCTTTAGTAAGATCACCACCTGTACCTACTGCTATAGCTCCTGCTTTTATCCACTCAGCTACATTATCTAAATTTACTCCTCCAGTAGGCATAAAATTAGCTTGTGGTAAAGGTGCTTTGAAGGAACTTATAATGGATGGACCATAAGCATTTCCCGGAAATACTTTTAATATTTCTACACCATATTCTAAAGCTTCTACGATTTCAGTTACTGTCATTATTCCTGGTATAACAGCTGCCCCGTATCTATTACACATTTTTAGAGTCTCTATACTTAGGCATGGACTAACAATAAATTCTGCTCCAGCTAGTATACAAGCTCTTGCTGTTTCAGGATCAAGTACAGTTCCTGCTCCTATAATTATATCTTCCCCTCTATATGTTTCAGATAATTCCTTGATTATGTCTACAGCACCAGGCACAGTCATTGTTATCTCAAGTGCCTTAATACCTCCATTTTTAACTGCTTCAATTATTTTAATTGCCTCCTCTTTTGATTCAGCTCTTATAACTGCAACTACCCCTATATCAACTATGTTTTTTATAATCTCTGAACGTTTCATTTGATTATATCCTCCCTTATAATTATTCATATCTTAAATTTATAACTTTTAAATAATTATTACTTTCAGTTTTTTGCTATAAAGTATAAAATTATTGCATTAATTATAAAATTTTTATAATATAAAAAATATAAAAACTTACGGAGGTTCACTATGAATGTTGGAATTGATACTATAGACGAAGGGATTTATAATCTATGCTCATTAATTCATAATCTAGTTAATATAGATGTGGAGTTTTTTGATAGTTCTCATAATTCTTCACTTCAATTGTTCAAATTCCAAAAACCTCTTATAATAGAAGACTTAAGGTTTTCAAGCATATTGGATATGGAAAGCCTTCTTAAGAATAAAAAAGCTAATGATTTATTGTATTACACTGATAATTTTAATCTAAATTATTTGTGTTTAGGCATTTTCTCTCAGCAAAGCTATTCTGGTACAATAATTGCAGGTCCTTTTCTTTCAGATATTCCAGATGACTTACTAATCTCTAAGGTTATTCAATTAAATAATCTTCCTCTTGGATATAGACAGGAGCTTAAAGAATTTTATAAATCTCTTACTATACTAGATAGTAAAACCTATAAAAATATAGGATCTCTTATGGTAAATCTATCCTCAAATCCTCTTATTAATACAAATATCTCTTTTGTTCAGAACAATACTCCTACCGTTAACGTGGAAAGTTCTTCTGAATTAGATGATAGAAAATTTTATTCTGATATAGAATTTAGATATAAATTAGAAAGAGAAATACAGAATTCAGTGGCTAAAGGTGAAAGTAGCGAAGCAATCAAACTTATGAACAGCTTTGAGTTTAATCCAACCCACAGAGTTCCTAATAATCCTTTAAGAGCATGGAAAAATTATGGTTTTGTTATTAATACTCTCCTTAGAATAGGTGCAGATAGAGGTGGTGTTTCCCCTATTTATATACATAATATTTCTGATAAGTTTGCTATATTAATAGAAAAAGTAACAAGTAAGGCAGAATTAGATAGTTTATTAAAAAAGATGACTTTAGAATATTGCGAGCTGGTAAGGAATTTTTCAACTTCTCACTATAGTCCTATAATAGGAAAATGTATTGATTATATAAAAATAAATTTCTATAACAAGATATCTTTAAAGACTATCTCCAGTGAAATAGGAATAAGCCCTTCTCACCTTTCAAGACAGTTTAAGAAGGAAACTAAAGTTACTATAACTGAATTTATAAATAAAGTAAAAATTGAAGAAGCAAAATTTCTACTAAAGCAGAATGAGCTTTCTATTACAGATATTGCTTTAAAGGTAGGTTTTGAAAACCATAATTATTTTTGTTCAGTATTTAAAAAACTAACTTCCTGCACTCCAAAAGAATATTTGCTAAAGGCTTAAAGCTGATTACCTAAATCAGCTTTAAGCCTTTTACTATTTATACATACTTTCATAGAATTGCTTTGGTGTTACTCCATACTCATTTTTAAAGGCTCTAAAGAAATTAGAGTAATCCCCAAATCCGCATTTTTTATATACTTCTTTTATAGATATATTGCTAAGTATAAGTTCCTTTGCCTGAATAAGCTTCTTTTGAACTATATATTTATGAATTGTTGTACCTGTATGTCTCTTAAATTCTCTTGAAAGATGAAATTTACTAAGGTAGCAATATTCTGCAAGTTCATCTATTGTTATGTCCTCTTCAATATTATTATTTATGTACTCTATTATACTATCTATTAAATTACTCTTCTTTATATCTATATCAAGCACAATATCTTTATTAAACAGTATGGTATTTATATAAACCATAAGCTCAGTAATATAAGCTGAGTATAAAAGTTCATAACCAAAGCCTTTATTTTTTTGAATACTTAATATCTTATTTAATACTAATCTTATATTTTTTTGAGTTTCAAAATCCATTCTTAAAACATTTTTTTTCTTATTACTTTCAAAGCAAAGAGTCAAATCTGTTTCTTCGCTTGATATATTTCTTAAAAAAGACCTGTTTAACCATAATACAATTCTCTCATAAGCTGCATCTTTGTTATTTATGATTGCCTTGTGAAGTTCCTTTGAATTAATAAGTACTATATCACCAGGTGCTAAGTTATATATTCTACCTTCTATATGATAAGTTACATCTCCAGAAATAAAAAGATAACATTCATAAAAATCATGATGATGGAGACTTACTCCTGTCATTTCAGTGTTTTTATAATGAAATATTTCATAATCAGTAGAAAGCATATACTGTCTGTTTGAGTACTGCTGAACCTTATTTCTCATTTAAAACTCCTTCATTATTTGAGCAATTTTTGCATGTTATACAGCAATAATAACATACTTTTTAATTTTTGTTATTGCTATAATCAATTTGTAAAAAAGATTATACTTTCAAAATTAATTGAGGTGATGTTATTGTTAGATAACGATTTTATATTAAATGGAAAAACGGCCCAAAATCTTTATCATAGTATTGCAAAAAATGCTCCGATTTATGACTACCATTGTCATTTATCTGGGAAAGAAATATATGAAGACAACACATTTGATAATATTTCTAAGATTTTTCTTGGATTTGATCACTATAAGTGGAGAGCAATGAGGTATGCTGGAGTGCCTGAAAAATATGTAACAGGAGATTCAGATGATCTTAGTAAATTTAAAATGTGGGCCAAAACTTGTGAAAGATTAATAGGAAGCCCTTTATATCATTGGACAAATTTAGAGCTTAAAAACTTCTTTGGTGTAACTGAAATCTTAAAAGAAAGTAATTCTGAAGAAATTTATAATTACTGCAATAAGAAAATCAAAGATGAAAATCTATCTCCTGTAAAGTTTATAGAAAACTCTAATGTAAAACTTATATGTACTACTGATGATCCAATTGATGATTTAGAATATCATAAACTATTAGCTGAAAAAAGTGATTTAACTTTTAAAGTACTTCCAACCTTTAGACCAGATAAATCACTAAATTTATTAAATAAAGACTTTGATGATTATATTGGAAATCTTTCAACCGTAGCTTCTATAGATATTGAAACTTACTCAGATTTCTTGAATGCTATAAAATCAAGAGTTACTTATTTCCATGAAGCTGGTTGTAAACTTTCAGACCACTCTCTTGAAAGTTTAGAGTACTTTTCCACAGATGAAGCTGAAGTAAGCCTAATTTTTAATAAAAGATTAAAAGGTGATGCAATCTCCCAATTTGAGGCAGAAAAATATAAGTTCTTTACTTTAAAACAGCTTGCTAAAGAATATAATGATAGAAACTGGGTAATGCAGCTTCATATAGGAGCTCTTAGAAACAATAATGAAGTAATGCAAGGTAAGACAGGTCCTGATTCTGGCTTTGATATTACTAATGATTTTGAAATCGCACCACATCTTTCAAAGTTACTTAATGATATTAATAATGAAGCTTCCTTACCAAAAACTAT
Organism: Clostridium sp. UBA1652; assembly: GCF_002320975.1. Classification (NCBI taxonomy): domain Bacteria; kingdom Bacillati; phylum Bacillota; class Clostridia; order Eubacteriales; family Clostridiaceae; genus Clostridium; species Clostridium sp. UBA1652. The sequence continues at coordinate 25,086 of NZ_DCLI01000052.1, read as the reverse complement.
ACTTTATACCCTAAACCCAAAAGATAATATAGTTTTATCAACTCTTCCTCAATGTTTTAGTGAAGATGGTATTCAAGGTAAAGTACAATTTGGTACAGCTTGGTGGTTAAATGACCACAAAAGAGGTATCACTGATCACTTAACTTCCTTAGGAGAACAAGGAATGTTGGCTTATTCTCTAGGAATGCTTACTGATTCAAGAAGTTTTCTATCCTATGCTAGACATGAATACTTTAGAAGAATTTTATGCAGCTTTATAGGAAATCTTGTGGATTCTGGTGAATTTGAGAAAGATGACGAACTTCTTAAAGAAATAGTTGAAGCTATATGTTTTAAAAATATAAAGAAATATTTAGAAATGTAGGAGGAATAAATTTATGAAATTATCATTTAGATGGTACGGAAATGACGATCCTGTAAAAATTGAATATATTAGACAAATCCCAAGCATGCACAGTATTGTAACTGCAATATATGATGTGCCTGTAGGTGAAAAATGGAGCATGGACAGCATATTATCTCTTAAAGAAACAGTTGAAAATGCGGGTTTAAATTTTGATGTAATTGAAAGTGTTCCTGTACATGAAGACATTAAACTTGGTTTACCAACAAGAGATAAATATATAGAAAACTACAAAGAAAATATCAAAAACTTAGGTAAAGCTGGAGTTAAAGTAATATGTTACAACTTTATGCCTGTATTTGACTGGACAAGAACTCAATTAGATAAGGTATTAGATGATGGTTCAACTGCTTTAGTTTATTACGTTGATCAAATTAAAGATATGGACCCTCTTACTGGTGAACTTTCTTTACCAGGCTGGGATTCAAGTTATACAAAAGAAAGTCTTAAAGAAGTATTTGATAAATACTCAAAAGTAACTAAAGAGGATTTATGGAACAATCTTGAATATTTCCTTAAGGAAATAATACCTGTTGCTGAGGAAGCTGGCGTTAAGATGGCAATTCATCCAGATGATCCACCATATGATATTTTTGGCCTTCCAAGAATAATTACAAACGAAGAAAACCTAGATAGATTCTTAAAACTAGTTGATAGTGAATACAATGGTTTAACTTTCTGTACTGGTTCTCTTGGATCTGGAAGCTTTAATAATGTAGTAAAAATGATAGATAAATATGCTGCTCAAGGACGTATCCACTTCATGCATGTTAGAAATGTAAAGCTTCTAGAAGATGGCAGCTTTGAAGAAAGTGCACACTATTCACCTTGTGGTTCTTTAGACCTTGTAGAAATAATGAAAGCACTTCATAAACACAATTATGAAGGATATCTTCGTCCTGATCATGGAAGAATGATTTGGGGAGAAACAGGAAGAGCTGGTTATGGATTATATGACCGTGCTTTAGGAGCAATGTACTTAACTGGAATATGGGAAACACTAACTAAAACAGATAGAGGAGAAAAATAAAATGAAACTTCCATTTAATATAGATTTAACTGATAAAGTAGTTGTTATAACTGGAGGCGCTGGAGTTATTGGGGGGTATTGGGTAGATGCTCTTGCAGAATGTGGCGCAAAGGTAGCAATACTTGACCTAAAACTTGAAAACGCTGAAAGAAAAGCAGCAGAAGTTATAGCTAATGGTAAGATAGCTTTAGGTGTTGAGGCAAATGTACTTAATAAAGAAAGTCTTAAAAAAGCTCATGAAATTATATTAGAAAAATTCGGGCCATGTGACATACTTATAAATGGTGCTGGCGGAAATAATCCAAAGGGAACAACAACAAAAGAATACTTATTCCCAGAAGACTTAGCTGACGATAACAAAGATTTAATTACTTTCTTTGATTTAGATGAACAAGGAGTAAGATTTGTATTTGACCTTAACTTCCTTGGAACTTTACTACCATCACAAGAATTTGCAAGAGATATGATAGGTAGAGAAGGCTGTAGTATAATAAACGTTTCTTCAATGAATGCATTTACTCCACTTACAAAGATACCTGCATATTCAGGTGCAAAAGCAGCTATATCAAACTTTACTCAATGGCTTGCTGTACACTTTGCTAAAGTAGGCATAAGAGTAAATGCTATTGCTCCAGGATTCCTTGTAACAGCTCAAAATGCTGCTCTTTTAAAGAATCCTGATGGAAGTTTAACTGAGCGTTCACACAAAATCCTAAACAGTACTCCAATGGGAAGATTCGGAGAACCAGAAGAGCTTATAGGAGCATTATTGTTTTTAGTAAATGAATCTGCTTCAAGCTTTATAAATGGTGTAGTTCTTCCGATTGACGGTGGATTCTCAGCATATTCTGGTGTTTAATAAGATTTATAAGTATATTAGTAAAGTCCAGCAAAAGCTGGACTTTGTTATTATATATAAAAGTATTCATTAAATAAATCATCATTTCATAGTTATTAAAAACACAATTTTTTTCTACATTCTATCCTAATAATCCCAATGATTTTTCTTCATGTCAACATGATTTTCATCTTTAAAGGACACACCCTCTTCTAGTAGCAAAAATCGTTGTTCCTGCCACCCTGGTGCCAACCTTCCAGCATGATTTACTACACGATGGCATGGATATCTACCATAAAATTCTGCCATACTTAGAACCTTACCTACAAGTCTTGCATTCTTATCTCTACCAATAAGCCTTGCAATTTGTCCATAGGTGGCTACTTTTCCTTCTGGAATTTCCTCTACAACAGAAAGTATTTCATAAATTAATTGTTCATCCATAATCTTTTTCATGTATTCTCCAAACTCTTATTTCTAAAGTAAATACATAAATATTTTAAAATTTCTTAACCTTGAAGCCCATTTGATTGTCTTTCCATGTTTTCTATAACAACATCATAAATTTCTCCTAAAGAGGAGCAATACTCAAGTACTTTCCATGGAATATTTGTGTGAAAATGAATTTTTATTAACTCTTCATCCCCAACTGCAAGTAAAGAATCTCCTTCAATATTCTTTGTTATATAGTCGTTTATTTCATCTTCTGAAAGGTTTTCCCCTTCAATTAATAACTGTGTATCAAATTTGTATTCTATCATAACTTATCTCCTTTTCTTTTTTAGAACTATTATATTATATAAAGCTAAATATTTATACTAATTTACTCAAACAAATAATGCATCATCTTTTCAGGATTCTCTAAAAACTTTCTTGTTATCATGTAATTATCGGTCTTTTTATATGGGGTTTTCATAATGCCATTATCATCAATAACAAATATATCTGCATCTGGATATGCCATCAATATAGGTGAATGAGTTGCTATAATAAACTGAGAATTTTTCTTCACAAGTTCATTAATAACGGTAAGCATAGACATCTGTTTTAATGGTGATAGTGCAGCCTCTGGTTCATCTAAAATATATAATCCATTTCCACCAAACCTGTTAGTCATGAGTGTAATAAAGCTTTCACCATGTGACATTTTATGTAATGAGGTTCCTCCATAGCTATCTATAATATGTGGGCCCCCGCCTTCTAAATCTAGCCTTTCTATTTCCGTAGCTACATTATAAAAACTTTCCGCTCTAAGAAAAAATCCATCCTTAGGCCGCTTCACACTTTTTACTACAGTAATATACTTATATAAATCAGAATGAGTTTCCATTGATGAAAAGTTGAAATTTTTAGTTCCTCCTTCTGCATTAAAGCCGCTATTAACTGCAATAGCTTCTAGTAACGTTGACTTTCCACTTCCATTTTCACCAACAAAAAAAGTTACATTACTTGATAAATCTAGGCTATCTAAATTACTAACTACAGGTAGGTTTTTAATATAGCTCTCTTCTTTATAAATTTCTTTCTTTAAACGGATTTCTTTTATAAACACATTATCCTTTATCATGTATGTATCACCTCATTGTTTCTTTTGCTTCTTATCTTTTGCTCTTGATAAAAGATATATATTGAATAGAACACCTAAAATACCAATAGTTATAAATGCAATACGAAATAAATCTTTGGTTTTCTGCCACATTATGAACCCAGTAATCACAGCAAATATTATTATAATCCATCCAATAAAAATTGATAAATTAATTAGTTTATTATTTAATGAGATCTTTCTATCAAATTTATTACTCATGTATACATCCACCCTTTTACTATTTTGATACTATAAGTTTTAAAAGATTATAGCATATTCATACAATTTTTATGTATTCAAAATTACTTATATAAGTCCTATTTTATTTGAAATCTTATAATTAAAGTAAATCATCTTTAGTTATTTTGAATTTTATTAATATTAAATATATAAGTGCATAATTAAATTGTACCATAATTTTCATAGCCTTATTAAATCTTGTAAATAAAAAGGGCTAATAAAACTAAGTGAAAAGTTTACTAACCCTTTGACAATAAGACTTAAATATTAATATCTTTTATTCTTTAATATAAATTTTTTCTCCAAATAGTCGAAGTTTTAAATGGACGTAATCCGATACTGTAGTAGAATTGCTGTGAAGATCCTACTATTGCAGTTTTGGCTCCTAATTCTCCTATACGTTTAATTCCTTCTAAAACTGCTGCTCTACCTAATCCCATCTTTCTATATTGTGGATCTGTTGCTACAGGTTCTATTACTGCATACCCAACCTTAGGATCATACCACATTCCACAGTAAGAAACAAAATTTCCATCTGGTGAAACTACAGCTATTTTAAGTTTTAAATCTACATTAGGTCGAATCATTTCTTCCTTTACTAATTGTTCTTCCTTGCTTGAATATTTTAATTCTCCTTCTCCATCAAGCTCATGGTTAAAGCCTTTCCAAAGTACACGTAGATACTGATAAGGATTATAAGTTTCTCTCATATCAGTAATATAAAATCCTTCTGGAAGCCTATAATCCATAACTGCGTTATCTAAGTAAAATATAGAGTCATTTTCCTTTTCTGGCGTAGCATAGAATCCAAGCTTTGATGCAACCTCCTGGAATCTTAAGTCATTATCTGAAATAACTACTCCAAATTCTCCTTTATTAGAAAGCTTGTCTTCAGAATAAACAAGCATCTCCATCTTTAAAAAATCATATTCAGGTAATGTCAAACAAAATGCTTTTCCTAACTGACAGTCAAAAGTTGCTATTCCTACAATATTATTTGACTCTTCCCATACTCCTATTTTACTTATAGCAGACCTATCCAAATAGCTGTGTGATATCATCCAATCCCATCTTGCGTAAGTAAATTCCGAATATCTAAGTCTTATCAAAAAATCTCTAATTTTATGATAATCATCTGTAATACCTGCTATATTGGTATAGCTTTTAAAACATATATTCATATAATATCACCTCTCATGAAACCATTATATGTTCATGACAGAGTTATAAATATTCCTACTTTATATATAATCATTCTTTCCCTAAAAATATAGATAAATCACTTAAGTTTTCTTATAAACTATTTTCCGTATTGTATCATAAGCTAATCCATATTTGTGAGATAGATCTTCTATACTAATGCCTAACTTATATTGCTTTTTAATCTCTTTATTTCTATTTTCAAAATAGATTTTTGAGCCATTCTTTTCACCCCAAGCTGAATGTTTCTCACTACTTGGTATATATAGAATTTTGCCTCTTATATGTCTTTGAATTTCCACCAATAAATGTTTTGGCAGTACTTCTGCTGCATTTATATATTTCATACTATCCACTCCTTGTCTACTTATCTATAAACAAAGTGCAGAGCTCAGCAGATAGTAAATCTTATACTCCCATACAGAAATAGTATTACTATACCTTACTCTGCATGGGATAAAGCTTGTCTTAAACCATTTCTCAATCTAATCATCATATACATCTAGGGCCACCTCCATCTAAATTTTTTATTTAATATATATTTAATTGTACCATATTTTTATAAAATTATAGTTATTTGTAAATAGAAGAGATACAGGATTTAGTTCCTATATCTTGATTACATACTTCATATATACTTTTTCCATTTTATTCTTATGTATATAATTACCCATTTATGGTATAATTCTAAAGTAATATTCTAAATTCCGTAGTAGGATGGCTACGGGGGTTTTGGACATTTTCTCTCCCTAGGACTATTGGTGCTATTCATCAATAGTTAGGGGGTGGTATTGGATATGCTTGAATTAATTATAAAGAGTGTTGTTACTGTTTATGTTATACGATTGATTTTGAAACATAACCTTTTTGTTCATTATCTAAAGATTTCAATAAAATTTATTGGTCTTGATATTGAAATTAAGAGCAAACAAAAAGATGCTCCATCCTCACAAGATTAGCATCCTTTTTGTTACTATATTCTGTTAAATCCAATAGCCCTAAAACAAAATAAATGTTCTAAGGATTAGCTTAGTGTTAGCGCACTAAGCTTCTCTTATTTATATTATATCAAATTTTTATAAAAAATAAACCTTTTAATTTTTATTTTCAAATTTCAAATCACATAAAATTACAAATTATGTTTAATAATTACTAAAAAAGATATAGGATTCAGCAGTAAAGTTAACTACCTATCCTATATATCTTATTATATTTCTTACCTTTACTACAAGAGTAAGTTCAATTCTCTGAAGCTTATCTTAATTTTTAGGTATAACATTTAGTTCCTTATTTATAACGCTTAGTAATTCCTTTGGTATATTGAATCTTGATCTCTTAGACATACTGTCTATAGTCATTAATCCTCTCATTGCACTCATTTGATCGCTTTCTGCAATATCTCCAAAGTATTTCTTAAATACAGCTTTTGCTTCTTCGTTTTTATATAATTCATCAAGTGTATCAAAAGTTGAATAATATCCTTCTTTAAGTGTCACTTCTTGAACATCCGTTAAGTCAAATTTTTGGAACCAGTTAGTTACATGGGTTGTTGTTTCTGGCTTTTTAAGGACATAACTTTCATCTGCTTCTTCAGTTCTGTTTAATATTATTTCATCAGTATAAGTATTATTTTCACTATCTATAGCTTCTACTTTTACTACATTCTTTCCTAATTCTAATTTAATATTAGAGAATTTCTTCATTGGCTCTTTGTCATTTAGTTCAGCTATAAATTTCTCATTTATATAAAGCTTGATATTCTCTACATTTGATAATACTACTATATCATTTAATTCTTCATGTCTATTTACAAATCTGCTTCCTGCTAGTTTTACAAACAGCTCTTTTGACCAGTAAGCCTTACATAAATAGAAGGCGTCCTTTTTAATCTTTCTATCTATAGTTACTAATCCTTTTTGATTTCTTCCTTTTTTGCCACCTTCATTTCTAATTTCACTACCGAAATCGAACATAGCCCATACATAACCACCTAAAATAAACTCTCTTTCATTAAAAGTTTTTAGAGCGTTATTTTGGAATAACAATTGATATTCTTCAGTATAGTCTTTTACTGTTGGGCTGTATGAATGAAGATCAGGGTTAGTATCTACCCCATACTCTGTAACCATAACAGGTATATTAGGTCTTACATTATGGAATTCATCTAATCTGATTGCTAGATCTTTCATCTCTTTATAATACCAGCCATAATATAGATTATATCCAACAAAATTTGTTATATCATTTAATGGACTTTCATTTGCTACAGAATGGATATTAGCTTGTGCAATAAATCTGCTTGAATCTAACTCTCTAGCTATAGTAGCAAGTTCTTTAACCATTTCATATATTTGTTCATTTTCTATAGCTATTGTAATTTCGTTTTGAACTCCCCAACAATATATAGAACTATGATTATATGCTTGCTTAATTAATCTTTCTAACTGGTCCTTAGCATTTTTGTTTTCTTTATCTGCTGTTGTTGGAACACTTATAAATGGTATCTCTGCCCATGCCAATATTCCTTCTCGATCACAAAGAGTGTAGAAATAATCATCATGTTGATAATGAGAAAGTCTTACGCTGTTTGCTCCTACTTCCTTAATTATTGACATGTCTAATTCCATATGTTCTTTAGTTAAAGCATTACCTATTCCATCAAAATCCTGATGTCTACTAACACCATTAAGTTTAATAGACTTACCATTTAAGAATACTCCTCTATCTGGAGTTATTTCTACTGTTCTAAAACCAATCTCTATAACTCTCTTATCATATGTTTGACCATCATAAACTAACTCAATTTGTGATTTATAAAGGTATGGATTTTCTATTCCTTGCCAAACAATAACATCATTTATTGTTTCTAATAATTCAAAGTTCTCTTCTTTAGAAACATTAACGTCAATTATCTTACTACATACTATTTGATTTTCTTTATTTATTAACTTAAAATCCACCTTTACTTCTTTTGTTTCAGATAATTCATTTATTATATTTCCGTTTATCTTTAATTCAAAGGTGTCTTCAGCTATACCCTTTTGAGTTAAATATATACCATCTCTACTATTATCCATTAGATCAAAGTGAAGACTTTCCCCAATTATTAAATTTACATCACGATATAGTCCACCATAAAATGAAAAGTCAGCCATTAGTGGATATACTGCATCATTACGGCTATTATCTACTTTAATTGAAATAGTGTTTTCCCCAGCTTTTAAGAAAGGAGTTAAAAACACTCTATACATAGAAAATCCACAACTGCTCTCTCCAGCAAGTTCACCATTTACATATACCTTAGATACAAGTGATGCTGCACCTATTTCTAAAAAAATAAACTTCTCTAACTCTTCCTCATTTATGTTTAAGCTTTTTTGATAACAACATTCTCCCTTAAACATCCCATTACCACTTTGTCCATCTATTCCATTAAAACAATGTGGTAATGTAACAGTCTCACTTACATTTTTATCTTTAATAAATAACCAGTTATCATTTATATTTATTGTTTTCAACGTGCTTCTCTCCTTTTCCTTCTAAAGATATTCAAGCCACCACTCATGCAAGTGGTGGCATATTTTTAATATATTAAGCTTCTGCTTTCATTTCTATCTCATGAGCTTCTTTGTCTGCCTTTTTAAAGAATGGATACCAAACAACCATTTGTAAAAGTACAAGTACTACTTGAAGTACAGCTATTTTCCAGCTACCTTCCATTAATCCTGTAAATATTATAGGCATTCCGCTCATTGGTGTCATACCTGCTACTCTTGGAACTAAACCTATAGCTGTTAAACTATAAGCTATAGTTAAACTTATAGCATTCATGAATAAGAATGGTACTGCAAATCTAACATTGAAAACCATTGGAGTACCGAAAACTAATGGTTCACTTATTCCAAAAAGAGATGGTACAGCAGATAATTTTCCTAATGTCTTATATTGTTTACTCTTAGCAAAGAATAACATAAGTAGAGCAAAACCTATTGCACTTGCAGACATAGTATAAGTACTTATAAAAGCACGTCCAGTTATATAAGGAAGTGGTTCTCCTGCCGCATAAGCTGCTAATTGAGCTGCGTCCATTGCTGTAAATATTGGAAGAACAACTGAGTAAATAACTAATGTTCCATGAATTCCAAACCACCATAATATTTGTGAGAATGTCCATAAAATTATTATAGATATGATATTTCCACCTACACCTTGTAATGGAGTTTGAACAAACGAATAAATGAATCCATGCATAGTTTTGAAAGGTGTTGCTGCAAAACCACCTGCAACAGCTAAGAATAAAGCAATAACTAAAAGGCCTGGTATTAAGCTGCTAAAACTGCTTGATACTACTGGAGGCACACTTGATGGCATTTTAATTGTCCAACCTGCTTGTTTAATATATACATATAATCTAGTTGCTACTATACTTATAATAATTGCAGAGAAAATTCCTTTTGCTCCTAACCATTCTACTGGTATAGAAGTTACATTAACTTCATTAACTTTATTTACTGCAGTTGGTGTAATTATAAAGAAACATACTGCTGATAATAACGATGCTATAATACTATCTTCTTTATATTGTTTTGCATAACTACCTGATATAGTAAGTACAAATACTACAGCTAAAAAATTTGTTGTAAATAATATACCTGTGTTTAGAAGTCCTGCAATTCCTGAACTAGCAAGAAAAGCTTTCCATGCTGGTATTGGTAAGTTTTGAAATAATGAAGCAAATGAACCGAATAATGTAACAGGTAATGCTATCATCATTCCTCCAGTTATTCCATTTGCTAATTTACTTTTTTGAACCTTGTTTAATACTGGCGCTACCTTTTTTGATATCGCCTTCGCATCAAAATTAGCCATTTATAAATCCCCCTTTAAAATATTATCATTAATAACCTTTTCATTTGTATTAATCAAGTAATGCAAGTGCATCCTTTAACACTTTTTCACCATTTAGAGTTCCATAGTCCATCATATCTATTACTGCAACTTTGATTCCTTTTGGTTCATATTGTTCTCTTATTTCATCTTCTAAGTAAGCTATTTGTGGTCCTAAAAGTAAAACTTCTGTAGGTTCATCGTATTCTTCAAATTTTGATTCTGACATAGCTATTACTTTTATATCAAGTCCTTGAGCTTTTGCACTTTCTTGCATCTTATTCATTAATATACTTGTAGACATTCCTGCTGCACAAATTAGGGTAATATATCTCATTATTCTTCCTCCTAAGATTCATTTTTATATTTTTTTATTAATTATTAAAACAAGCTTGCTTTTAATTATTATTAACTATTAGATTTACTATTTTCTAACTTCTTCATAAATATCAAGTACTTCTAGAGCTAAATCACGTATAGTAATTGCATTCATTAAATGATCTTGCGCATGTATCATAAGCAAATTTATCTGAAATTCCTCTCCTGCTGCTTCTCCTTGTATTAAACTAGTTTGGATGTTATGTGCCTTATTTAAGGCTTCATTTGCCTCTTTAATCTTTTCTCTAGCAGCTTGTAGATCACCTTTTTTTGCTATTTTAATAGCTCCCATTGCCTTACTTCTAGCATCCCCACTATTAACTATTAATTCCATAACTATTTGTTCTTTTGACAGTATTTCCATTGCTTCACCTTCTATTCAAGTTATTTATGTATCTTACACTTCTATATATAGCAATCCCCGTGCCAAGTTTAATTTTACTCTTTTTTTCAACAACTTCTTTTCTCACATCGCATTTTTACTAGATTTAAGAGAATATTAAAACTTTTTCAAATTTATATTAATGTGCTTTATTTTAAGCTAAAAAAATAAAGCACATCGATTATGTGCTTTATTTTCTACTTTTCATCCTAAACAAATTCATGAGATAACATATTTCATCTTCTGATATAGTAATTGTATATTTAGTATTAATTAAAGTACATTCACTTTTAATTAATCTATATAATTCTAGATTTTCCTTTATATACTCTTCTTTACCTATATACTCTTCTACTTTTCCATTATCAATTAACCTATCAACCATTACAGCCATATGAAGGGTTATTCCTATTAGAGCATTGGATGTTAGCTGTATCTCTAAAGCTTTAGTTACGTTTCTACAGAACCTTTTTATGTCATTAACAATGGTTCTGCCATCAATATTCTTTAACTGATGCTCTAAGGTTTCCTTCATCTTCATATACACTTTTTCTCTATCTATTAAATTTTGTATATCTTCTGAGGCCCTTCCCTCAATAATATCACTTAACTTAAATTGTATATAATCGGCATCTAATTCAAAAGGACTAACTATACATAGTATCTCATATTTATTTGATAGTTTTTTAAGTCTATCATAAATATTTTCTTTACCTATAAAGTTAAGTGGAATTATATCTAGTAACTCGTTTTCCAGTTTAAGATTTCTCTCTAAGATACTCTTCATGGTTTTAGCACTTCCTTCGCCAGTTGTGCAAATAGTAACTATACATAATCTCTTTTCTTCAGCTACTTCTGGTATGTAGTCTAATGAATTGTTATCATATAAATTATTAACTTCTAAAGTATCTCTGTATATTTCATCTAAAGAGTAGCCCATTATTGCTTTTCTAGTAGCTTCCATACAATGAAGCGTACTCACTAGAGGAATAGTTCTTGTTTTTATTTTTAAGCTTTTCTCTATCTCTCTACCAAAGTTTGCAAGTGAACCCATATCAACTAAAAACAATATGTCCGTATTAATATTATTTTGTCTTATATACTCTTTAACCTTTTCTAAGGTCATTTGAGGTTTCTCATCTATTGGAGCATTTATTCCCTTTGCATAGCTCACTCCCAAAAGTCCATTTACAGCGTCAGCTAAAGATGTAGCTGTTGTAGCACCATGGGATATGATTATTATATTTACATTACTATGAGAGTTTCTTATTTTCTCTTTATGATAAGTTAAAAACATAGTAATAAATCCAGCTTCATCTACAGGAATCTTAATATCTAAGGACTGCTCTAATATTTTTAAAACGTCTATAGCTACATTAAACTCTCTGTTATATTGCTTACGAATTCTATTTAACTCTAAGTTTTCAATCTTTTTATTTCTTCTTATTCTATCAATAGAATTATTAATGTGAACTGCTAACCCATAGTATATCTGCTCATTGAACTTTACATCTAACTCTTCTTCACAATAATTAATCACGTTTTCAATTACCTTCATAATATGAGGCTCTATAATGTTTTCTATATTTGTAGTACCTACTTTATAATTAAACTTATCAATATATTTGTTAAAGTAACCCTCTACATTTCTCTGTATTTCTTCCTCAAAGCCTCTGCCTTCTATTCCTCTAGCTTTAAGTTCTCTAGTTTTATTCTCTAACATTTCATATATATTTTCATCTGAATCAGTTTCTTCAAATATTATCTTCTCTTCGTTTTTATCAAATATATAATATCTTTTATTAATATCACTTAATTTATTCCAAAGCTGTCTATGCTCAACTTCCCTATATAATCCTTCTGCTATATAACCTGGTAAGTCTAAGCTACTTATACTTATTTCTTCTTTTTTCTTTGACAAGAAATCTGCATATGCCCTTGCACAAGCTAGTTGTATATCTGATTTCAACTGCCCTACATTATTCTTACAATCGTAAAATAAAAATGACTTTATTGAATTAACAGATACTTTTATGCTTTTTCCAAGTCTCCCTGACTCTTCAATCATAAACTGCTTTATAAGATTAAATCTTTCTTCTATCCCTCTATTTCTCAAAGCTGGTATTGTTATTACCATAGGAATTCTTCTTGTAAAAGTTTGAAGAAGAGTTGTGTTGGGGTCTTCTGTAGTCGCAGCTATTATAAGAACCTGTGCACTTCTTTCGCTTACAGTCTCTCCTAATCTTCTATACATTCCTCTGTCCATAAATGTAAAAAACATTTCTTGCCCTTCAGCTGGAAGTCTATGTACTTCGTCTAGAAATAATATTCCACCATCAGCCTGCTCTAAAAGTCCAGCCTTATCAAAATCAGCTCCTGTATATGCTCCTTTTTTTACCCCAAATATTTGTCCTAATAATAACTGTGGATTGTTTGCATAATCTGCGCAGTTAAAAATTATAAAAGGACTCTCTTTAGGTTTTACTTCCATCTCAATAGCATATTTATATATCAACCCTGCAAAGGTTGATTTTCCAACTCCAGTCTCTCCAAGCAATAATATATTCATTCCATTAGGTGGATATAATATTGCTGCTTTCGCCTGTTCCAGAGCTGTATATAAACTTGGATTTAATTCTGAAAATATATTTATCATAGATGTATCATTTACCGCTTTAAACAATGTAGGCTTTCCTTTAAACTTAACCGCTTTTCCTTCAGCAACTAATTTATTTAAATCATTACTTACATTTCCTCTAAGTAGATTTAATTCCTCTGCAACTTCTATCGCTGAAACTCCATCAGGTTTTGTTTCTGTTGATTCTATAAGTTTCTTAAGAATTAAATCAATTCTTTTCATTTAATAGTTCACCTCTCTGCATTAGGTTCTTTTAATAAGAATTTTAAATATATTTAGATTCTATCATATATATTTAACTTTATCTATTTTCACTTATTTAAAATATAAACGTTTATTATAAAATTACCTATTATTCAGAAGAGTATTGAACTTAATTTTTAATTAATTAAAAAACAGTCTCAAGTCCATATTTCTTTAGAACTTGAAACTGTTTTTTCTTTACTAATACTATATTCATTCCACTGCTCCAGCATTCCACTGTTTCACTTTTCCACTTTGCCGCTGTTCTTATGTTTCACTTTTCCGATGCTCCGCTGTTCCTGCGCTTTTGCATAAAAACTCTTCACTGTTCCAAATCTCCTGCATACCGCTGATTTATTTGTTTTTTATCTGTATAATCTTTTAATTTTTTAAAATTCTTACTATAAAAAACTAGAGCCCAGCAAGTTAATGCTAAGCTCCTTTTTATATAGAATGATATATTTTAAATATTGGGGGTCAATATCTAAATTAGAAAAATGTTTTCTTTCTTTTATCTCATTGTTATATATCCACGATATTGTGAGAAATTATCACTTTCAGCTATATCTGTTAGAATAAGCTAGATATTTCAAACTTAGGTTTCAAGTATGAGAACTCATCATATTGTTCCCATGATGAGTTCTTAGCATCACCGCCCTCAACATTATCTACTTCCTATCCTTCAAGAACTGCAATCTTATTGTCATCTGGTATAGCTCCTTGCCACTTTAATACATCCATTTGGAAGTATTCAGTTAATGCTTTATTTTTTTTATTTCAGCAGACATTGAATTAATTAACCGATAATGTTCAGTTAATTGCATTCTACATGTTCCAAATCTATATTCCTCTTAAACTCATACAATAATCAGGTTGTATACTTTTTTTTATCTCTCTTACAAGATAAAGCAAGTTATATGACAAATCAATTTAGCTTTTCTAAAGTTACCCAAGCCCTATATTCCTCGATTTCTAAGAACTAATTCCTAAGATTTTCACGAACAAAATGCATTTTTGCATTATTTTTTGTATAATGTTTTAATTAAATAAGTTCTAAGCTCTTCGTTTGACTTCTCTATTTGTTCTGGAGTCCAGTTTTGAAAGCCTGTTCCGCTCTTGAAGCCTAATTCTCCTTTTTCAACCTTTTCTCTTAATATAGGAGAAGGTTCAGTAGAGTTTTCTAAATGCTTCAATATATAATCATGAATAGATAAAGTTAAATCTGTCCCTACCATATCAGCATTTTCCATAGGTCCTAACTTTGGAAGCCTTAGCCCAAAACTATATTTAATTGCTTCGTCAACAGTTTGAGCATCAGCTATTCCTCTTTCTACAATAGATATAGCTTCTCTCCAAAGTGCATGTTGAAGTCTATTCGCTACAAAGCCTGGAACATCCATGTTTACTCTTATTGGTTTTTTATTTACCTTCTTAAGTAATTCCATAGTGTCATCCATAACTTCTTCTGAAGTATAATCAGATTTAACTACTTCAACTAGAGGTATTAGGTATGGAGGATTCCAGAAATGAGTTCCTACAATCCTTGATTTATCTTTAACTTTTTGCGATATTTCAGTAATACTCATTACAGATGTATTAGTTGCAAATATTACACTTTCTTTGCATAATGGCTCTAAACGCATAAATAGGTCTTGTTTTAGTTCCATTTTTTCTGGTATACATTCTATAATAAAATCAGCATCCTTAACTGCTTCCTTTAAGTCCTCTGTTAAAGTTATTCTATCTAATGTAGCGTTAACTTCTTCTTGAGTAAAAACACCGTTTTCTTTTAACACTTGAAGGTTTGTCCTTATCTTATACATACATTCAAGTTCAAATTTTTCTCTAATAAATATAGTTACCTTTAAATCTTCACAGCCAGCAAATACTTGAGCTATTCCGCTTCCCATCATGCCCGGTCCAAATACTGTAATGTTTTTAATTTTATTGTTCACGAAATTAATCCTCCTACATTCTATTTAGCAATTTTTAAGCCCTAATATTTTTCTTGCCTCAGCTGGAGTTGCTATTTCTTTACCCATTTCAATTACAGTTCTCTTTGTTCTTTCAACAAATTCTACGTTAGATTTAGCTAGCTGTCCTTTTTTATAGAATATATTATCTTCCATTCCTACTCTTAAGTTTCCCCCTAATGCTAATGTTGCATATAATATAGGAAGGTGTTGCTTGCCTATTCCTATAGCTCCCCAAGTTGCATCCGCAGGAATCAGATTCTTAAGATATACCAGGTTTTCTACAGTTGCTGCCATTCCTCCAGGTACCCCTAATACAAATTGGAAATGAAGCGGTCCTTTTAAGACTCCTTTTTTATAATAATGTAATGCATTATAAACCATTCCTGCATCGAATATTTCTATTTCAGGTTTTACATTATTTTCTTGCATAGCAATACCTAACTTTTCTAAGAATTGTGGACTATTTTCAAACACTGTTGAATGCTGCCAGTTCATACTTCCACAGTCATAAGATGCTATTTCAGGTTTTAATTCTATGAAAGGCTTCATTCTTACATCATCATCAAGACCTATTCCACCTGAAGTAGTTAAGTTTATTACTATATCGCATTTTTCTCTTACAAGCTTTACTGTCTTTTCGAATTTTTCAAAGCTCATAGATGCCTTATCTTCATCATCTCTAACATGGATATGAGCAACAGAAGCTCCTGCTTTATAGCATTGATAAATCTCCTCTGCTATTTCTTCAGGTTGTAGCGGTACATATGGTGTCTCTTTTTTTGTAGGCCAAGCTCCTGTAGTTGCTACTGTCAATATAACTTTCTCTTCTGAATTTCCCATAATTAATTTCCTCTTTTCCTTAATTTTAATTTTGAGGATACTCTATAAGAGCATCCTCAAAAATTAATTCTTATTTATATTTGTGTGCTTTCAGACCTTATTAATTTAGGGCTAAAATCCACCGTATGTGTAAGTTCTTTCTGGAACATCATTTACTTGATCTTCATCTATTTCAGCGACGCAACGAACCATAGAACCGTCTCCCATGTACCATCTGATTGGGAAGCAGAAGAATCTGAAGCGTTTTCCAGATACCTTATCTAAATTTCCACCAAGGTTTTCAACACCAACAATACCATGTCCTAACATTTGTTTATGACAAGGTTCCCATGTTCCCCAGCATCCGATTTCTTCTAAATCACCGAACTTTTCATCATACGCTTCTTTTCCATGAATTCTAATGTATTCATCTTTATCAAATTCAGCATATGCTTCTTCACCAAATTTTTCTTTGTATTCTTCTGTTATTGGTCTTCCTGAGGCACCTAGTAAGTTTAATTTAGTAGCTCCATTATTACCCATAGCTGTATGAAGTGGATGATCAAGAGCTTGCATATCCATAGCTACACATTTAACTTTATGTTTTACAAACCATTTTCCTGCTTCAACGCCTGTACCACATGAGTAATGATAGTACTCTTTTGAATCATCAAATTTACGATGCATTCCTGTATTTAAACAGATAACCATTCCTTCTAATTCTTCTGGTTTGATATTTGCACGTCTACATGCATCTTCAAGATGTTCTGGCCCAATTAATCCCCAAGGTTCAATATTTATTTCAAGACAAACTGCATCACCTGTATATGCATCAACTGGCATTTCATGAGTATAACGAGCTCTTCTTCCATCAAATTCTTTTTCCATAACATGACGTGGTGCATCACAGTGTGTTCCAGTGTGTTGTACGCAATCAATTCTTTGTGTAAGAACTCCACCTTTTGCTAAACTGTGCATAGAATCAATTACTGGTTTTACAAAATAAGGCCAACGTGGAATATCAGCACTGAATGGGTGTGTTAAATCTACAAATACTTTTTTTGTCATTTTCATTTCCTCCTAAAATTGCGAATTATTTACCTGATTATATCAACTAGTATTCTTAAAACATTCCTAATTAAGTTAGATTAGTTAGCCCAGTACCCACCTTCTGCAGCTACATTAGCTCCAGTCATGAAGTCACTTGCACTTGATGCTAGGAATATACATGGTCCTACAAAATCTTCTGGTTCTCCAAGACGACCTACAGGAAGTCTTCTTAAGAAGTTTTTATAGACAGCACTTTCTGGATCAAACATCCACTCCGTTAAATCTGAACGGAATACTGTTGGGTTTATTGTATTAACATTAATTTTATGTTTAGCTGTCCACTCGCAAGCTAGGGATTGAGCCATAAGATCTATTCCTGCTTTTGCTGTACAGTATCCTGTATATCCAGACATACCCATCTTAGAACGTGCAGAAGATACCATTATAACCTTACCGCCTTTTCCCTGTTCTATCATTTGTTGTCCAACATATTTACAGAATAACCATGTTCCTTGTACATCGGAATCCATGATTTTTTTCCATTCACTTAACTCTTGTTCTACTATTGGTTGCGGATTATTGTATCCTGCTGCTGTTACTAATACATTGATTTCTCCAAATCTTTTAACAACATCATCAACCACTTTAATTACATCTGCTTCTATAGCTGGATCTCCTGTTGAATATCCACAGACAATTCCTTGAGCTTCTAATTCATCACATAAAGCTTTACATTTTGCATCACTACGTCCAGTAACAAAAACCTTCATTCCTGCAAGTCCATATCCAAAAGCAACTGCTTTTCCTAATGCTCCAGTAGCTCCAGTTATAACAGCAACTTTACCTGTAACATCAAATAACTTATTTACAAATTGTGAATCCATTACTATTCTCCTTCTCGATTATGCCTTAATAATTTACTACTACTAACATAGTTGCAGGCATATTAGTTTCATTGATAATTGATCTACCTTCATTAGGAGCTATAAATATTGAATCATATTTATTTAGTACATATTCTTCAGTCTTAGTTTTTATTGTTACTTGTCCATCTAAGACAACATAGATTTTTTCTGTAGGAGAGTCTTCATAAGCGTACTCTGCACCACCACCTGGAAGAAAATGTGTTACTCCCATCCAAAATTCTTTTGCTCCAGTTTCTTCAGTACCATGTAATTTTAAAGTTGAGCAGTCAAAATGTAATGGAGCCTTATATGGTTTAACCTCGTTAAATTTAACTTGTTTCATTTCTTCACCTCCTCTCAATATCCCTTAAATATCTATAGTCTTTAAATTTTCAGCTATTATTAAATTAGCTTCAGTAGCATTTATTACCTCTTCCACTGTTAAGTCTGGAGCAATCTCCTTTAAAAAAAGCCCTTCTGGAGTTACTTCCATAACAGCCATTTCAGTAACAATTAGATTTACTTTACCTACAGCTGTAAGTGGAAGTCTGCATTCTTTAAGTATTTTGGTTTCACCTTTAGCAGTATGCATCATGGCAATTATTACTTTTTTTGCACCACTCACTAAATCCATAGCTCCGCCCATACCTGGAACCATCTTTCCTGGTATCATGTAGTTTGCTAAGTTTCCTTTTTCATCTACCTCTAAGGAACCTAAAACGGTAACGTCTACATGTCCACCACGAATTATTCCAAAAGATGTAGAACTGTCAAAAAAAGCTGCTCCACTATTTATAGTTACATATTGTGCTCCTGCATTTACTATGTCTTTATCTTCTTTACCTTCTTCTGGCACACTTCCTAACCCAACAAAACCATTTTCAGATTGGAAAGTTACATTTATATCTTCTGGTAAATAATTTGCTACCATTGTTGGAAGTCCTATTCCTAAATTAACTACATCTCCATCTTTAAGTTCTTTTGCTATTCTTCTTGCAATAAACTCTTTAGCATTTTTAGGATTCATTACGCTTCACCTCCAACAATATAATCAACAAATATCCCTGGGGTCATAACATGATTAGGATCAAGTTCCCCAACTTCCACAATTCTTTCAGCACCTACTATTACATTGTCTGCTGCTGTTGCCATTAGTGGATTAAAGTTTCTTGTTGAAGCGTTATAAAATACATTACCTTGCTTGTCTACAATTGAACCTCCCAATATTGCTAAATCTGCTCTTAATGGGAGTTCTAGAAGATATTCTTTATCTTGGGCCTTAATTTTCTGTTTGCCTTCCTCTACAATTGTACCTATACCTGTTTCAGTTAAAAATCCACCTATTCCAGCTCCACCACATCTAATTTGTTCTACTAATGTTCCTTGAGGTACAAGCTCAACAATAAGTTCTCCACTATTCATTTGCTTTCCTGCCTCTGGATTTAATCCTATATGAGATGCGATAACCTTTTTAACTTGCTTATTAACAACTAATTTACCTACTCCTCTGTCTGGAAATCCAGTATCATTAGCTATAATAGTTAAGTTTTTCACATTTTTCTTTACTATTGCATCAATAATAAACTCAGGAGTACCTACCCCCATGAATCCGCCTACCATAATGGTCATATCATCTTTGATGTATTCCATTACCTCATCAATACTTTTTATCTTGTTCATAAGTCACCTACTTCTAATCATGTATCTTTCAACACTTATACTTATAGCAATTAGTATGCCAAACCTCTGAAAAATCTCTATACTCTTTTCCTCTTACAACTTAAATCACTATGAGCCCTTATTTTATGGGCTTTTGTATTTTTATAGTTAAGTTGTTTTTTTTAATTTCTTCTGATTTATATTTGAAAACCTTTTTCAATTACTTATAGATTTAATTCACTTTTGTATCAATCTTTAAAAACTAAGTGTTAGTATAGATTTAATAACAGTTTTGTCTCTAATACATTTTTGTATCACTTCAATTTATTAATGTATCGTTTACTTAATCTTGATTCTTTTAATTATCAGACATAACTACAATTTCTGAGCATACTTTTAATCCAAATTTACTTAAATCTTCATAGGTATATTTTATATTTAATAGGTTTTCAGTAATTATGGAATCTTCCTCTTCGCATAACATCATAAATTTGAATCTTTTATCTTCAAAAATTCCTTTACCAACCTCATATACTATATCCCTTAAAGTTACTCCAAAAGGTATTTCATATACTCCTGGTTCATTTACATCTCCTAATATATTTATAAGCTTAGTTCCTATGCTTTCTTTTGTTCCATTTTCTAAATAAGTGTATAAATCTGATGAAAATATAGTAGGAAGTACTGCTAGGGTTTCTATATTATTCACGCATATATTATGATTTTCTTTTCTTTGTAGCGTTTTCTCATCCAGTTTTTCATATAATACCTTTATCTTAAATTCCTCCCCTAAAAGCCCTTCTCTAAATAATTCATTTATATATTTTTCAATCTTACTATTAATATCTGGATAAGTTTTACCAAGATAAATACATCCTTCAGAAGCTCCTATAATATTCCCTGCTATAATCATTCCTTCTAGTACTCTAAAAGAGTCCTTCTTTAATAGAGTTAAATCTCTTAAACTCTTTTCATCTATACTGAAAGCAATTACTTTTTCTGTATTTTCTTCATTTACTAACTCCCTAAACTTTTTAGCGATATTATTAGCAGAGCTATTTCTTTCTCTAAGTCCAGCTTTATCTATAACCTCAATTATGTTGTCTTTACTCATAGTTCTTATTAGCTTAAGTGAATTAAAGCCTCCTGAATCTACATATTCTTCTAATGATTCTATGTCTTCATCTTCAAAATTCTTAGATATAAGTTTAATATTTTTCTCCATTTATTTTCTCCTTAAAATCATCTTCTAACTTTTACATTTACTTTTATAGCAATTATTGTACCAATTATTTTTTAGGTATTTGCTTCTTTATAAAAGCATTGATAATTCTTATTTCTATTAGGTTTTCTATAGTTTAATTGATTTTGTATATAGGAGGTTTTCAATTCATATTGGTATTAATATTTAACTTTATTAATGTAATAGATATATTTCTGCTTTTCTTTCCG
The DNA here is from genome assembly GCF_002320975.1 of Clostridium sp. UBA1652. NCBI lineage: Bacteria > Bacillati > Bacillota > Clostridia > Eubacteriales > Clostridiaceae > Clostridium > Clostridium sp. UBA1652. The sequence goes on along the minus strand of NZ_DCLI01000052.1, from coordinate 3,398 downwards.
ATACAGTTATGTATTAATTCAATGTATTAACGTATTAGAGACATAGAGAAAAGGTATCACAAAGATGATCAAAAAATCACTTTGTAATACCTTTTCTTTAATTATATGTTCATTCTTATACTATTCTGCATACTCTCTGTATTGCTCTTCGTTTTTCAATACTCTAAGAGTTCCTAGTGCAAGAGATTCCATTCTCAATAATTTTTAAATATCTTCTGCCTTATCCCTAATTTCATTTTCATTTCCGTATACATACTTAGGCCAGTCTTTACCTAAAATTATAGTGCATAAAAATCCTCCACCTAAAACTAATATACTTGTCATTATAATTCCATAAATAAAGAACCCGAATAAGTGTAATGGTGTTATTGCTGCTGCATTAGCTGGTTGTATAGAAAACATAAAAAATGTTTCAGCTAAGCCTAGAAATAAAGCTGGTATACATCCTAAAATCGTATCTCTTAATAGATTTTCATGAACTGTTAATATACTAAATATTATGACCATAGTAAGAAGTATCCCAGAAACCCAACTTGGAAAACCTGATAATGCTCCCATTAAGATACCATTAAGCATTGCCCAAAGAATACCTACTCCAAAACATATGATCATCGATGGTATCTTCTTAAAGTCTGCTCCTAATGCAAAGAATAGAAGTAGTACGATAAACAGCATCCAACTATAATTTTGAAACCCTAGCATTCCCATAGGCTGCATTAATAATGTCAGTATAACTGCTCCAAAAGCAGCTTGAATTAATAAGGCTTTTCTTTTTGTAGACATATGATTCTCCCCTTTTTTTAATAATATTAAGCTTACTATCTAGTAGTCTTTTTCTTACAGCGGAATTATTCTCCTTTCTTTCCAAAAACATATTAGTATTACGGACATAATACTAATATGCAAAACATATGCCACATTGATATTTTTTTAACTTTAATAACAGCTTTAATTCCATCAAAATACTGAAAAACCTTATATTTGGTAACTAATATTTTTTATTATTACAGATATATTTCAACTCTATCATATATATTTTTGTAAACGTTATTGTAACATTTGCTTTATATAATAATTTTCTTAATTAATACTTATTAACCAATTATCAAAACTCTTTATTTTAGCCATCTTTAACTAATGTATTTTTGTATTATGGTAATGTTTTTTTTCATCACTCTTCCAGAAATTAAAAAGAAGCAGTCTCAAAAATACTACTTCTTTTTTGTAAGAATTCATCTTACTTAATATATTTATATCTTAAGTCTTTTCCCATTGATATATAAGATATCCCATAACCTCTTCTGCATTCATGCTTTCATTTCCATATTCAAATCCTACTAAATTATCCTTTTCTTTTTTAGATATTCCAATTATATATAGTATATCTTGCAATATATAACACAAATTTATTACTATAAGTAACATCAAAAAAGTGAATCTAATCAATATATTAATTCTCTATATAATCTTGTCCTAATCTTATTCCCAAAGCTTTTGCCTTTCTAAAAACAGTTGGTTGAGCTACTCCTAATATTTTTGCAGCTTTATACGTACTTCCATGATTTCTTAACGCCTGCTCTATCATCTGTCTTTCTAATGTTTCTACAGCTTCCTTTAAAGTCAAATCTTCATTATTCTTTTTGTAATTTATCTTATCTTTTCCTAGAACGTTTACTACATTATCATAGTTTATATATGAGCTATCATCGATAACAATAAGTCTTTCTATTATGTTTTGAAGTTCTCTTACATTACCTGGCCAATCATAATACTCTAAACCTTCTATAGCCATAGAGTCAATCTTTTTCTGTTTACTGTATTTTGTATTAAACTTGTCTACAAATGCATTAATCAAAAGTTTTATATCACTTTTTCTTTCTCTTAATGGAGGTATTTTTATAGGTAAAACATTTAGTCTATAAAACAAATCCTCTCTAAATTTCCCTTGTCTTATTAGTTCTTCTAAATTACAGTTAGTGGAAGCAATAACTCTTACATCTAGTTTTATGCTCTTTGTTCCACCTACTCTAGTTAATTCCTTTTCCTGAAGAACTCTTAATAATTTTGATTGTAAGCTCATAGGCATTTCCCCTATTTCATCTAAAAGCAAAGTTCCACCATTTGCAATTTCAAACATACCAAGTTTTTCCTTATTTAAAGCTCCTGTAAATGATCCTTTTTCGTACCCAAACAGTTCTGATTCAATTAAACTTTCTGGAATAGCAGCACAATTTACTTTAATATATGGGTTATCTTTTCTATCACTCTTTTCATGTATCTCTTTAGCTATTATCTCTTTTCCACAGCCTGTCTCACCTGTTATTAATATCGTAGCTTCTGTTTTTGCTACATAACTAATGAGTTCTTTTATTTCTCTTATTTTTACACTTTCTCCTATAAAGCTTTTATTTTTAATAAACTTGCTTCTATAGTAATTTAATTCATTAAGATACTTTTCATTTTTCTTTTCAGCCATCTCTATTTCATCTTTTAACTTTAATAACTCTGTTAAATCTCTCATTACAGTTAATACTTGAATAACTTCTCCATTCTCATCGAATATTGGATTTCCAGTTATAAGTACCTTGTTATTGTTATTTACAGTAGCTAGAGATGTTATTTTCTTTTTTTGTTCAATAACAAGCAAAGAAATTGAATTATCAAAATACCCTTCAATAACTACACTTTCTACACTTTTACCCACTAATTCCTCTTCTCTTATTCCAGTTATCTCTGTGTAGCCTTTATTAACTGCTATGACTATTCCTTTGTTATCAACTATACATATACCATCCGATACAGCATCACCTATAGAAAAGGCATCTAACTCTCTCTCTTTATACGTTTTCAAAATCTCTAACTCTTCTTTTTGCTTTAGTACTATTTCTTTGTAACTCTCAATTATCTTTAATGTATCTTCATCAACTTGTAGAGTTTCTTTTTCTTCTAAATTTGTAATCTTACTGTTTAAATCCTTTTCAATTTCAAATGTTCTTTTGGGCATTTATTTCCTCCTCAAATCCTAATATTTTATCTTATAACACCGAGCATATAATACAATTATGTATCAGCAATTTTGATACCAATTAATATATATTTATAAATATCCGCTTAAGCCTTGAATCTTCTTACCTTAAGCCTATTACTCATATTTATATATCTTCTTAGGAGACCCTACAAATAATTCATATATGTATTATTATAATATAGAATCTTGATTTCACACAAATATTTTAATACAAAAATGTATTGTCTTTAATTCATTTCTGTATTAATACATCTCAAAATTCTCCGACATTCAATTCTTTAATATTATAAGTTGCACTACTGCCCTGTAGAGGCTTCTTATCTAGCCTCATTAGATTCCTTTTTTCTTAACTTTTTAACTTTTTAACTTT